>NZ_LWMV01000165.1 GCF_001639295.1 Methanobrevibacter curvatus
TTTTTTTTTTTTTTTTTTTTTTTTTTTTTTTTTTTTTTTTTTTTTTTTTTTTTTTTTTTTTTTTTTATTGATCTTCTTTTTACAATTTTTTAAAGAAATTTATCAAATTTTTTTTATTTGTTTTTTCCAAAAATTTCTTTGATTATATAAATATCTTCGTGATCAAAGGTTTTTGTTAAAAATATTGCTCCAAAGTAAACTATTATCCCAACGGGAATAGCTAAGATTAAAGGAAGATGAGCAAAATATAAAATTATTCCTAAAATCAGTGATGAAGCTATTATTTTTAAAATGTCTTTTAAAATAGATATTTCAAGTTTAAAAACCGATTTGTTTATTAAAGAATTCATTAAAATAGCAATAACCACTCCGGTTACAATTGTTGCAAAACTGGCACCTATAGAACTGTATTTTGGTATTAAAATCAAATTTAAAATAACATTTACCATACAAGCAAAAACATTGATTTTCAGCACATTTTTTTCAAGAAAACTTGAGTTTAAAAGAGCAGTTGAAGATCCATTTATAAATATAAACACAACACTCCATATTAAAATATTTAAAATAGTTGCAGACTCTTCATAACTATTTCCATAAATTAATGAAATAATAGGGGAAGAATAAAACTGTAATGCAATAGCTACAGGAAATATTAGTAATAAAAGGTATTTAATTGATTTTCTATAACTAATTTTTAGTTGTGTTTTTGAGTCTTTGAAAAATTTTGACATAAATGGAAAAACAACACTACTGTAAACCCCATAAATTGTTAAAAATACAGCCACTATTTTAAAGGCTGCACTGTAGAGTCCAACTGCATCGTTACCAATCATATTAAACAACATTACGCTGTCAATCAAAGAATAAATACTGGTAAAAATAGCTGTTAAACCAAAACTTGATGATAAAATGATTATTTTTTTCCAATATTTAGTATTAATTTCAAATTTAGGAGAAACTATTTTTCTATTAGCCTTTATAAATCCATATACTACAGAGATTATACTTGCAACAAGATATGATATAACTACACCTACAATACCTAAATTAAAATAAATTGATACCAATACACCTAAAAGCAAAAATAGGCTGTTTATTATTGTACCAATAGCTTGATATTTCATTTTTTCATGGGCTTGGAAAACTCCATTAAAAAGATTTACCATGCCTATAAATGCATTTTGAAGAACGATAATTAAACAGACCTCTATTGTTAATGCATCACTATTCATAATTAAAAGTATTAAAAATGAAACCATCATTGCACAAGTGGATAAAATTATTTTTAAAGGGATAGTTACTCCTAAAAATCTGCTAGTTATTTGAGGTTTCCTTGATAATGTTCTAACAGTATATATACTAATGCCAAAATCCATTGCAATTGAAATAATTCCTGCAAATGAAATTGAAAAGTTTACAATCCCAAATTCTCCTACTCCAAGATATCTTGCAATTAAAATTATCCAAAGATATCCCAAAATACTAGTACTTAGTTGTGAAGCTAATAACCAACTACTATTTTTGAATATGGATTGTATTGAGTTCATTTTTTTAATTTCCATTTAATTTTTTTGTTTATTTCTTTAAATTATATAAATTATAGATTTAATATTATTTAAACTTCTTTTGTTTATTTCTTTAAATTATATAAATTATAGATTTAATATTATTTAAAATATTGTAATAATAAAATAATAACAATGATTAATTTTTTGTCTTTTTTCTTGTTGTAGCATTCTTCTGGGTGTTTTCTTTTGATTTTGCCTCTTTTATTTTAAAATTTGGTATTAACCATTTTATGTGCTGTATTTTTAGTTTTTATGTTTCATTACCAACAATATTGCTATCACTTAATTTACCATAATTTCACAATCAACATATAGGACAACAAACATCTGAAAAACTAGGTTTAGGGTCATGTTTATCCATAATAAAACACCTCGCATAAGCAAATAATTAAATACAATTTATTTTTTATGAATAAACTACCATATAAAACTTAAGTAAATTAAGGGTCAATATCAAATGCAAGTAACAAAATTTATATGCTTAATTAAATATATTAATCATTATGAATATGATAGGTGATTGGACAATAATATTAAGTTATTTAATATCTATTATAGTTTCTTTTGTAGTAGCATTAATAATTAAATTACCTTTAACTGGAGAAAAGCCAATTAGATTTTCATGGGTAAACAGTGCAACCTTTCCTACCCCCATAATTGCTATTGGGCTTTTAGCTCTTTGTTTTTCAATAAATTTTTATTGGATTATGAATGGTCTAGCTTTAGCTATTATTTTCGGTGTTATTTCTCCGTTTATTGTTAAATATTTATTTGATTATATTTTCCCAGAACCTCCTGTTTTGGATGAATTATCTAAGGAAAGTGATTAATATGAATGAAATTCTTGGAATAATTCTTGCAACAGTTGTTTGTTGGTTGAATTTTATTTTAATTGATACTTATTTTGGTCTTCCAGAGCAACCAGGGGTTAAAGGTGCTGAAATAATTGGCAAATCAATTGAAAAAAGAGGAGGAGACTTGGCTGGCGGATTTTTCCAAGGGAATATTTTATGTTCTCCTGATGCTTCTGCTGGAACATTAATGGCTTCAATAGCTGTTATGTTACTTGGCTTTAATGGAGGTATTCTTGCAACATTCTTTATTTATATTGGTAATAGATTGTGCGCAGACCCAGGTTATGCTGGAACAATAGGAGCAATTTCTACAACTATAATCATTACAATTCTCAGTTTTATTGGCTTTACTCCAATAATGTTTGTTGTAGGAATGGTAATAGCCATTACAACTATTCAAGGAATTTACCATCCATATTCCACTAAACTTTTAGGAAAAATAGCTAAAAGGTTAGGCAGATATCCTAAATTATAATTTCCTAAATTATATTTATTATTATGGTTATTGACATTATATATTAAATAAATTCAATTTTAAAGTCTAGATTTCATTAAATTTGAATTGTTAAAATTTGATATTTTAAAAAAAATACATTTAAAAAGAATATATTTAAAAAGAATATATTTAAAAAGAATATATTTAAAAAATTTGCTGATATTATGATAGAAGAAATTATTGGTGTTATAATTATTATAATGGCTATACGTACTTTCATAACCAATGACAGAATGGAAAAAGTTTTATACATTAATGTTATAGATTTTGCTCTTTCTGCTCTAATAGCTATTTATATTAATACTCCATTTGCTTTTGTTGTTGCTGCAACATTTTTTATAACTTCCACAATATCTTCTAATGCAATAGCCTATGTTTTTAATAGATTAAAAGATGAAAAAGTCCTTAATGAATAATTCAGCATAATATGAACTTTAATCAATATCTGGTGAATAAATGTACATCTTAGAATTTGTCAATTTAACAAATATATCATTGCTATTAATGTTTGTTGGATCTTTAGGCATTATATTTTTATCAAAACCTTTAGATAAGGTAATAATGTTATCATTATTAGAGGCAGGATTCTTTGCTGCTGTTGTTGCATTTAAATATTTAGATGTAGCTTTCGTAATAGCTCTTTTAAGCCCTATTTCAATTATAGTTTTCTTGATGTCATTTATTAAAATCAATGAAATCAGATCTAAGGAGGAAGACAATGCTTGATTTAGGCTTATGGTTTTACAGTGGGTGTTTTTTAGCTATTTTAGGAAGTCTAGCTACTGTTTGGGGACCTAATGTTCAAGATCCTATTGTTAGAACATTCAATACTGAAATAGCTGCAATAGGTGTTTCATTAATTTTTTTAACCTACAATCATACTTTAGCACTTCTAACTTTCATTACTACAAGTGTAGCTGTTTCTCTTATTTTACTTAGAGCTATTACTCGTTTAGAAGAGATGGAGGCAGATGTATGAAGGTTGGCGAGCTATTTAACAAATTATCAAGCCCTCGTAGAATTCCAAAAATATATGCTTTTGTTTTAGCAATATTTTTGATTTTAGGGTTCTTAGTTCCAATGACCTTAAATTTGGAGCAGGTTTATCCTCGCCCAGCTCCTCAAGAACAAATGGATGAAGGGCTAAGAGTAGCTCCTTATGATAGAGGGGGATCAGTTTTAAAAGAACCTGGAATTACAAGAGCCCAATACCCTGAAAACTCTAGAGAAATTGGTTGGATTAATTCTTATATGTCACCAATAGCTTACAATATTAAAGAAGCTTCACCTTACTTTGGAACTTCTATTTATTCATCTCCTGGTGGATTAATAGATGAGATATTATATTACACTCGTGGTTTTGATACTATTTTAGAATCTACTATTCTTATGATGTCTTTTGTAATAGCTTCATGGTTAGCTGCTAATTTTACAATGAATAGAAATGAAGAAGACTTAAAAAGAGAGTTATCTGCTTCTAATTCTAATTTTAAAGATACTAATAGTAATAGCAATAATAATAATAATAATAATAATAATAATAATAATAATAATAATAATAATAATAATAATAATAATAATAATAATAATAATAATAATTTAAATGATAAATCTAATCAGGGAGAAAAATGATGCTTGTTCCTGAATTTGTTCCTCAGATTTTTGCTTCATGGTACATGCCTGCTATTTATACAGGATTTATTATCGCATTCGTTGGTTTAATAGGAATAGCGGTTCCAAAACGTGATATTCATGTTTTAATTCTTACTGATATTATAGGATTAGCCATGTTAGTTATTGTTGGAGCAGTAGGGACGGATTTAGCTGAAGCATTGATTTTGCCTGGTTTGGTTGTGGAGTTAGCAGAGATTTTAGCAATTTCTGAAATTTTAATTTCACGTGAGATGAGAAAAAAAGACAAGATTCCTTCACTGTTTCCAACTCCTTTAACCTTGGACATGGAAATAATGACCACGGCTCCAAACTTCTTAGCCATTGTATTAATTGGTTATGGTGTGTTTTTAACTGGATTTACTGGTGGTGCTGTTGCAGGGTCAGGTATTTTAGTTTATATATTCTCAAGAAAAGTTAGAGGATTGCCAATTTTAATAATCGATGGTATTGGAGCTGTTTCAGGTATATCCTGGTGTTTATGGATAATTGGATTTTTTTTATTCTTTGTTACACCTCAATTCTGGTTACTATCTCTTTTCTTAGCTGCATGTGGACTACTTTTAAAGGTTGCCTCAAAAATGGGTTTAATTGGAGTTCTAATGAGAGAGGAATATAATAAAAAATAGTTTAATTTAATAATGTTTCAATTAAAAGTTATTTAATCAATTTAATAATCAATTTAAAAATTAATTTAATAAAAATTTAATAAATAATTAGTATAATAATATAAAATACTTTTCAATTAAAGTTGATAAAAATGGATATAACGACATTAGGTGGAAGTTTACTTGGCACAATCCCTCTTGGGGATATTGTACTTTATTTAACTCCGTTTCACCTCTTTATGTTTGGATCAATATTAATATTTACCGTCATAATAGCTATCAGCAGGACAGAGACACAAGTTGAAGCTATTTTTGGAGGAATGAAAGAAAAAAAAGTTTCTGTTGATTTATCCGAATTTAAAGCCAGAAGATTCTTAGCTATTGTTTGTGGAGTAGCTACAGCAGGGGCTATGATTACAGGAGATCTTTTTAACTTTATCCTCTTTGTTGCTTTAATAGGAATTGTAAATATTGGTATAGTTTCAGCAGTAAAGCAAATAAGTGTTTTGGATGCTGCATTTCATTATGGTTTAATAGCTATGATGTCAAGCTTGCCTTTATTTGGCGGAGGGGCTATGATTTTAGCGTCTACTGGCACCCTTAGTTTATTTGCCATATCTCAAATTCCACATACAAGTTTAATGCTTTTATTTGCAACAATAATGTTTGGAATAGGTGTAGCTGGTGAGACAGGTATTGCTCCATTTTTTGCCACTAAAGCAGAAATGTTTAGAACTCCAGGTTCTCCATTTATATTGATTATTCATTTAAGTTCATTGTTTATAATAATTCGTACAATAGAAATTATTTTATTAATAGTTGCATAACTAAAGATAAATTCAATTTAATCTAATAAAAATAGGTTCATTTAATCTAATAATAATAGATTCAATTAATCTAATAAGAATAAATTTAATTAATTTAATGAGAATAGATTCAATAATATAATGACATATTTAGATTATTAAAAAAATAATATTTAAGAAAATGGTGTTAAAATGAATAAATTAAATTTTTATAGCTATCTATTCCTGATAATTTCAACCATAATGTTGTTATATGGCTTAATATTTAATCCTAATGATTGGATTGTTTATACAATAGCTATTATTTTCATTCCATTATTTATACTTTCATTAGGTTTTATCACAATGGCTAAACCTAAAAAAGAAGATGAGGAGGAAAGAGTTCAAGAGCCATTTATTGGGTTTTAGAAAAATCAATTATTTAAATGGATTTATCAAATTCACTAATGATTCAAAAATGGTTTTCTCGTGATATTATGTATTTAATGGCTGATATTGTTGTAAATGTCTTAATAGCATTTTTATTTGGAAGTATTCTATTAGGATTACATAGAAAGGTAATGGCAAGAATTCAACTTCGTCCAGGTCCTCCTATAATACAACATTTCCTACATTCTTTAAAATTCTTTTTTAAAGAGACTTCATTTCCAAAAACAGCTGCAATGCCATTTTATGTTGCAATAGTTGTTATCCTGTGTGCAATTTGGGTAACAGCAGTTATTGTTGGTCCTGTTAGTCAAGGTTCTCTTTTAATTATATTTGGAGTTTATGCTCTTTATAAAATTGTAGAACACAATTCAGGATCCTCTTCAGGCTCTCCTTATGGTAAAATGAGTTGTGTAAGGGCTGTATTTTCAGCGGCTGCAGAGCTACCTTTATTTGCAGTAATTGCCATTGTTTATCTTAAAACAGGTACTATGAATATTGCAGAGATAATAGCTTATCAGTCAGTACATGGAGCATTAATATTTTCAGTACCTCTTGCAACTATTGTATTCTTTGTTTTAATATTGTCTAAATCTCCATATTCTCCATTTGCCATTACAAAAGGTAAAGATTTAGTTTCAGGCTATGAAACTGAGCATTTTGGATTTTTAAGAGGATTTTTAATGCTATCTGAATCAATGTCATGGTATGTGATTTTATGGGTATTTTTAACCATATTCTTAGCTCCATTGTCCCTAGTTGGATATTTAGTTGGAATGATAGTGATTACAGCCATTACAGCTATAATCAATGCAGTAACTCCAATATTTAATCCAAACCATTCTATAATGACTCAAATTTCAATAGCTATTGTAGGAATTGGTGGATCTTTGTTGCTAATGCTTATAGCATAAGATAAGATTTATAATTTAATAAAATTTTATAGTTTAAAAAGATATATCTTTTATAATATTTTATAACAAATAAAATTTAATGAATAAATATTGAGAATTTGTAAATAAGTTGATTATAATGACTAATGAAAATGATTTTATATTGCTTACTTCATTTGTAGCTATTGGAATAATAGTTCTTGGTTTGATTGTTTCACTATATGATTCAGTTACAATTTTGCCAATATTTATTTTAGGCATTATACTATTTGTATTAATATTATTACAAAGATATCACAGGATTAATCATATAACTGAAAATATTGAGAAGATAGTTTTTATTGGAACTCTTATATTCATTATAATTTCTTTAATATTTCTATATAAACCAATTTAATTAAATAGTTATTAATTAAATAGTTATTAATTGAATATTTATAATAATAAAAAAATATTGTATGAATAAATTTATTTAAAGTTAAGCTGATCAAATGATTGAATTAAATTATCTAATATACATAGTTGTCTTCATTGTTGGGGCTATTGCAGGTCTTTTATTTAGTTATAAAAAGCATGGAGAACCTATAATTTTTAAAGAAATTAACTATTTAGTTCTAATAATGTCTATCATTGGATTTTTTTTGCTATTTAACTATGGTTTAATAAGTTTCATCCTAATTCCTTTGATTTCTATTTCAATATCTTTGTTTTTAATATCTTTTGTCTTAGGAATGAGACCTGGTTATGGAAGATATGAAATAGCTATTGGATTAATGATATCAATAATAATTTGGATAATTAATAATTTAATTCATTTATAATATTATTAAAATTATATTTTTTTATAATGTTACTATAATTATATCTTTTTATAATATTACTATAATTATATTATTATAATTATAATCATTATTATTACTATTATCTATAATTATTATAAGTATATATTAGAATTATATATTACAAATTATAGTATATACTCATATATTATATTAGTATATTTACCATTATTGTGATATAATGTCAAAAGAAGAAAATTTACTGGAATTAATGAAATTAAGGATTCTTCGTAGCTTTCGATGGGAAAATGATGTTGTAATTCCCTTATCTAAAGAACTGAATATTGAAAAGGAAGAGTTAGAGAATATCTTAATGGGTCATTTGGATATGTCCAGTTTGGAAAACCTTCATTCAACTTTTGAATCTGTTAAACATAGCTGTTTAATGGATAAATTAAATTTTGATTTAAATTTATCTTGGTTAAGTGATATTTTAGAAATAGTTTCTGAAGAAGATAAAAATGAAATTAAATTAGATGTTATTAAAGAAATATCCAATGGAAAAAAATATGAAGATGCTTTAAATGAAGGAAAAATAGCATTAGTAAGTTTATTAAATGAAACTAAGATATTTGAAGACATTTAGTCACATTATTTTTTGTATATGCAATTATTGTGCATATATGCAATTATTGTGCACATATATAATTACTATGATTATTATAAGGATTATGATATGTTAAAAAATATTATTATATTTTAAATGTTAAATTTAAAACAAAGACTAATGAATTTTTCTTTGTTTTTTTAAATAATTTTGATAAATATTTTTAGAGAAAGTTTGAAATATTAATTATTGGTATTGAAATGTTAGACAAACTTAAAGGCATTATTAGAAAAAGCTCAATTCATGTATGCTTAATCAACACTGGTGGGTGTAATGGTTGTGATGTGGAAGTTGTTGCTCTTTTATCTCCAAGGTATGACCTTGAACAGTATGGTATTTATGTTCATAACAATCCCCGTGAAGCAGATGTAATTTTAGTTACTGGTGCAGTCACTGACCAGTGGATTGATAAGCTTAAAAGAGCATATGATAAAGCTCCTGAGCCAAAAATTGTTGCTTGTGTTGGAAACTGCCCTTTATCTGGTGATGTTTTTAACCAAGAAGGAGGACATATTTATGCACCTGTTTCTGACTTTATACCTGTTGATGCTGAGATATCTGGTTGTCCTCCAAGACCAAGTGAGATTTTAGAAGCTATTTTAACTGTTGTTCCTGGAGCTATTGAGGCAAAAGGGAGGGGAAATTAAATGATATTGCCTATTGGTCCAATTCACCCAGGGTTAAAGGAACCTTTAAGATTAAAACTTAAAACTGAAGGTGAAAAAGTTCTTGATGCTGAGATTGAATATGGGTATGTCCACAGAGGAATAGAAAAAATAATGGAAGGTAAATCTTGGCAAAAATGTATTTTTTTAGCTGAACGGGTTTGTGGAATTTGTTCTTATATACATACACAAACCTTTGCAGAGGTAATTGAAAAAATATCCAATTTTAGAGCACCTCTAAGGGCACAGTTTTTAAGGGTAATTACTAATGAGTTAGATAGGATTCAAAGCCATTATCTTGCTAATTCAACTTATTTTAAAGCAATGGAGCATGAAACACTGTTTATGTATATGTTGTCTCTAAGGGAGCATGCTATGGATTCTCTTGAGCTGTTAACTGGAAACCGTGTTAACATGGGTTGGAATATTGTTGGAGGAGTTAAAATGGATGCTAAAAAATCTCACTTCAATCAAATTTTAGATAATTTGGCTTTAATTGAAAAAGACCATCAACGTTATGCTGAAATATTTGAAAATGGTCCATTTGTTGCAGGGCTACGTTCAAAAAGTGTTGGGAGAATGACAAAAGAAGAAGCCATTAAAGGAAGAGCAGTTGGACCCATTGGAAGAGCTTCTGGATTAACGCACGATTTAAGAGAAATTCATCACACTTACAAAGATAATTTTGATTTTAAACCTATTTGGAGAAAAGAAGGAGACAACTTTGCAAGGACTATGAATAGGTTAAATGAAATTCCTCAGTCTATTGATTTAATTAGACAAGCTATTGAAAATATTCCAAAAGGTCCTGTTAGAGAGAAAGTAGAGATTGGAAAAGGATATGGGGAATGGAGAAATGAAGCTCCAAGAGGAGAAGTCACATATATGGCAGAAATTAATGGCAACCATATTAACAGTATTTCTATAAGAACTCCAAGTATTATGAATATTGATTGCTGTGCAAGATATATGCTAAAAGATGTTGCCACAGTAGCTGATGCCGTAGCTACCTATGCAACCTCAGATCCATGTATAGCATGTACAGAAAGAGCTATTATTATCAATGATGTAAATAAATAGTCGAATTTAGTGTTTAATTTATTATATTTTGGTGTAGAATGTCTTCTATAATTTGGTACTTATACGAATTTGCCAGGAAAGCATGGGTTGAAGGTTTCTTTAATGCAAAATCTGAATTAGATATTGTTGAAAAACCAGACCGCTTTAGAGATTTCCCTGATGTTGTTAAAGAAAATTGTATAGGCTGTGGAGCATGTACTTTAGCATGTCCTTCACCTTTAGCAATTAAACTAATTAGGGATAAAGATGAAGATAAAGAAGGTTTAACATATCCTGAAATAGATAACAGAGCTTGTATTAGGTGTGGTTTTTGTGCTGAGGTTTGTCCTTCTAAACCAAAAACTATTTACTGTGGTGAAAATCATTTAATTGAAGAACCGTTTAATATTGTGCCATCAAAAAGAAAGTACATGATTGACGATTTTTTATGTATTAAATGTAAAGAATGTATGAATATTTGTCAAGTAAATGCAATAGGAGAAAAGGACAATAAATTTTATGTTGATGATGGAAAATGTATTTCTTGTGGTGATTGCTTAAATGTTTGTCCTGTTAAAGGTGCAATGAAAGGAATATTCTTAAATAATCTTGAAGAGCAAAAGTCTAGTATTAAATTCATTGTTAATAAATTAGAGAAATATATTGAATCCATGGAACAAGAACTTTTTAATCTTCCAGATAAAAAGATTTTAAAGTTGGAATTACCATTACTTAATTTTCATGATGAAATTATTGAGAAGATATCTGATGAAGAAATAGCTTTTGAAGTTGTTGAAAATACCATTAATAGGTTGAAAATTAATATTATTCTTTGGGATTATGATAAATGTAATCAATGTAAGCTTTGTGTTGACGAATGTCCTACTGGTGCTATTAAAGTTGATTCTCAAAGCAATACCGTTAAAAGAAATGCAGAAAAATGTTTAAGATGTAGTATTTGTTATCAAACTTGTCCTTTTGGTGTTGTTAAATACTTTGTAGCTAAATTTTTCCTTGAAAAAGATGAAAATTATGCATTTGATAGTATTATTAAAATTACAGTTAAAGCTTCACAATTGGCTCAATGGAGAGAATATTGATGGATAAGCAAATTAATTCTAATGAATCAGTTAATTTTAGTTCTAATGAATCAGTTAGTTCTAATGAATCAACAAATTTTAGTTCTAATGAATTAAAAAATCAAAGAGGCTCAAGAATTTCCTTAAAGCCAGTTAGAGATGTTTTTGTTGACTATGAAATTAATAATAATAAATGTAAAGAATGTCCAAAATATTGTTTAAATTCTTGTCCTGTAGATGCTATTTTTTTAGACTCTAATGGATTAATCAATATTAATTCCCGCTGTATTGGTTGTAAACTTTGTAGAGAAGCATGTCCATATGATGCTATAAAAATAAATGTCAAATTAGCTGAACCTATTAGAGAAAATATTCCAAATATTAATTCTAAACTCTGTAGAGCATGTGGTGCATGTGTGTCATCCTGTAAAACTGGAGCTATTCATTTAACTTCCTCTGGAGGAGAAAATGTTCACAGTGAAATTGATGAGGATAAATGTGTTAGATGTGGTTTTTGTTTTAGATCGTGTCCTACTGATGCAATAAAATATGGTGAGATACTTCCAAGAACTGTTTCTGGTGGAAAAGCAATTTTAATCAATCAAAAAAAATGTATTGGATGTATGACTTGTACACGTGTTTGTCCTTCAAAAGGATCTATTAAAGTTGGAAATGCAGGTAAGTTGCCTTATATTGATCCTTCATATTGTGCTCGCTGTGAAGAATGTATGAATATTTGTCCAAGTACAGCTATTAGATATTCTTCTCGTAAAAAAGCTTATAAAGAATTTTCTAAATCAGAATCCTTAGAAATAGCTTCAGAAATTTTAGAAAAGTATTTACATGATTTATCAAGAGATGTTTCAAAAATAGATTCAATTTTATCCAGACTTTCTAAGACAATATCTGATGAAATGAAAGAGGAGGAGTTTGTTTTAAATATTACAAGAAGGATAAAAAATGGTTTAGATTTTGTTTTATCTTCTAATGTTTCAACATTTGAATTGGACCAAGTTATAGACTATTTTCCACCAATAAGGCATATCAATGTTTTTGATGAGAAATGTATTGGTTGTGGAAAATGTGTAAATATATGTCCAACAGAAGCTATTTGGATAGAATTGCCATCTCCCATTCATATAACTGATGATTGTGTGTTTTGTGGTCATTGTGTTTCCATATGCCCTCAAAAGGCAATTAAACTTAAAGAAGAATTTTTCAAATCAAGAGGCAATGAAATTTTCTTTGAAAGAAGAGATATCAAATTTTTAAGAGAGGGCACTTGCAATATAAATAATGATATTTGCCAGTCATGTGGTGTTTGTAAAAATACTTGCCCAGTTGATGCTTTACACATGCAAAATGACAAATTGTATGTTAACAATGAAGATTGTATTTCTTGTAGGGAATGTGAATCTATTTGCCCAGTAAATGCTATAAATGTTTGTATTAAATAATATTTTTTAATTTTTATTATTTTTTTTGTTTTTATTTAGTTTTATTCATTTTTATTCCTTTTTATTCATTTTTATTTAGTTTTATTTAATTTTATTTATTTTTTTAGTAGTTAATTTTTTATTTTTATTTATTTTTATTTAGTTTTATTTATTTTTATCAGTTTTTACTGTTTTTCTTAAATATTATTATTAGGAGATTTTATGAAAAAATTTTTTATAACTGATTGTGAAGGACCTATATCTTTAAATGATAATGCATTTGAGCTATGTGATAATTTTATTCCAGATGGAGATAAGTTTTTTAAAGTTGTTAGTGCATTTGATGATTATTTAGTGGATATTGTTAAAAAAGAAAATTACAATGCTGGAGACACTTTAAAACTAATAGCTCCATTCCTTAAAATATATGGTCTTACAAATGAAAGGATTATAAATTTTTCTAAGAAAAATATCTTTCTTGTAGATGGATCTAAGGACACTATGGACTTAGCAAAAAAATATATTAGCTCTTACATTGTAAGTACAAGTTATATGCAATATATAGAAGCTCTTTCCAGTTATATTGATTTCCCATTTGAAAACACTTATTATACTAAATTAAATTTATCTATTTTAGAAGATAAATTAAACAATTCATTAAATAATTCATTAAATACTTCATTAAATACTTCATTAAATACTTCATTAGATGATTCATTAAATACTTCATTAACCAATTCATTAAATGAATCCAATATTAATTTAAATGAAGATTTTTTTAAAGTTTTAGAAAAAGAAAAAGAAACATTAAATTCATTTAAAGAAAAAATTGTTAAAATTAATCCAAATCAAATTGAAGAGAACTTTGCATTTTTAGATAAAATATTTTTTAATGAAATTCCAAAGTTAAATATTTATAAAATTGCTGAAAGTGTTGAAACAGTTGGAGGTTTGGGAAAACAATTAGCCATTGAGGATATAATTAGTAAAAATATTTTAAATGGGGATAAATTTAATAAAAATGTCTTCAATGAAAATAAAATTCAAATTATGTATATTGGGGACAGTATAACTGATCTTGAGCCATTGAAATTTACAAATGAAAATAATGGAATAGCTATTTCATTTAATGGTAATGAGTACTCTATTAAATATGCAAATATTGTAGTTATATCTCCAAATACAATAGTTAATTCTCTTTTAATAGATTTACACATTCATTTTAACAAAGAGTATATTTTTGAGTTTGTTAGAGCATACAACAAAGATCCTAACTATGCTTTTGAAAATTTTAGAGTAAGTTATAAATTAGTAGATAAATTCAAGGAGACTTTTAAAAATCAAGAACTTCCTATAATTAAATTAGTTACTAAAGATAATATTGACGAATTAATAGTAAAAAGTACAAAATTTAGAAAAAAAATTCGTGGAAAAGCTATTGGTACTTTAGGATAATAGAAATATTAAGTATAGCAAGAATAATTAAATAATGGTGATAACATGGATAAATATGATAAAGTTCAAGACACATTTTTTGAAGCTTTTAATGGGAGATTTATTAGGGCTTTAATAACTGCTGACGATGAAGATATATTGGCTCAAGCAGCTTATGATTCAACTTCTACTCCTGGAGCAGTTATTGGGAGAATTGAAGGTGGTGTTGAAGGATTTATTGATGAATTTAAGACTCCTGATGGTAGAATTGGTGTTATTGTTCAGTATTGGTTTGGGAGTGATGATTTAGAAAAATTTGAACTTGAGTTGTCCTACAGAATTCGCCAAGACATTTTAGTTAAGCCATTTACTTCACTTTTCAATTTAACCCCAAACCCTAACGGATTTATATCAATGATGAAACAAGTTGGTCACTGTGGAGATGGCTATGAATGGATTGAAGAAAAATTTGGAAAAAACATGATTAATGTTCCAATAGCTGTTCCTGATTTTAAAATAGAAGAAAAATTAGCATATAGTGAAGGTTTAATGGGTGCTAATTTTTGGTACATGACCAACGACAAAGAAACAGTAATGGAAGCAGGTAGAATTGCTTTAAAAGAAATTGGTAAAGTAGAAGGAGTAATAGCTCCTTTTGGAATATGTTCTGCTGCAAGTAAAGTAGAAACTAATTATCCATGGATTGGCCCAACAACAAATCATCCATATTGTCCTTCATTAAAAGAAAAACTTCAAAAAGAATCTAAAGTTCCAAATAACATTAATTTTATTCCTGAAATAGTGATAAATGGCATCAATAAAGAACAATGTTTTAAAGCTGTTAAAGCAGGCATTGATTCAATTTTAGACTTGGATGGGGTTTTAAAAATTTCAGCTGGAAATTTTAATGGTCAATTAGGAGATTTAAAAGTTAATCTATTGGATATTTTATAATTTGGTGTTTTTATGAAGTTAAATGAGCAATCATCACAAAGTTTAGATAAAGAATTAACAGCTGAAGTCATTGGTTTTGGAGCTTTAAATTTAGATAAAATCTTTAAAGTAAATGAAATTGTTGATAAAGATGGTGAAGGAGTTATAACAGAATCTAAAATATCTTGTGGTGGTTCTGCATCAAATACAATTATTGGATTGTCGCGTTTAGGAATTTTAACAAGTTATATTGGCAAAATTGCTTTTGATAATGAAGGAGAAACATTGGAAATGAACCTTATTAAAGAAGGAGTTTTATTAGATAATTTAATTTATGGCGATACAGGTGATTCTGGAGTTGTTTATGGATTTGTTGATGAAGAAGGTGATAGGTCATTGTATGTTAACTCTGGTGTTAATGATGAAATAGTTGTTGATGAAATTATTGGTTCAGGTCTTTCAAATGCCAAAATTATTCATTATTCTTCTTTTGTAGGAGATTCTCTAAATGCACAGATTGATTTAATTGATAATTTGCCTAAATCTATTGTTTTAAGCTTTGATCCTGGAATGATTTATGCAAACAAAGATCCGAATGTTTTGAAGAAAATTTTAAAGAGAACTAACATTCTTCTAATAAATGAAAATGAATTAAAACTCTTATTTGGGGAACATTATTTTGACAAACATGGATTAAGTGATTTTTCAAATAAAGATAATTTAAGCTTTCGTGACATTGCATTATATTTAATAGAAGATGGAATAGATACTGTAGTTGTTAAACGAGGTAGAAATGGTGCTTATGGAATTAATAATAAAGAAGAAGTTAAGATTCCTGTCTTTAATGTAGAAGCCATTGATACAACAGCTGCAGGAGATTCATTTAATGCTGGATTTTTATATTCTTATTTAAATAATTTTTCCCTTGAAAAATCTTGTATTGTTGGGAATTGGATAGCTTCTAAATCAGTTGAAGGATTTGGAATTGACAATTTGCCATATAAATTAGAATTAAATGATTTTATTAAAGACTTAAATCAAGCCATTATCAACCAAGATACCTTAAGTTTGTTTGAATAAAATTATTATTTCTATTCATTTTATTTCATTTATTTTATTTTTATTTCACTTATTTCATTTATTTTATTTTTATTAATTTTTATTTCATTTATTTCATTTTAAAATTATTTTTTTACTTTATTTAAATTTGTTTCTTTTTTATTTAAAAATTAATTTGAATTATAAAATCTAAAGCTTTAAATTATATTAAATTCATATTATTTAATAATAAAAACTAAATTTTTAAAAACTAAATTTTTTTTTTTTAAATTTAAAAGTTTAAAATAAGGAGTTTGTATGGAAATCATTTTTAAAAAGCAATTAGAGTCATTGCAACATGAAGTTGTGCTTAAATCAGTTGATTTAGATGATGATATTGAAGATTTTCAAGTGGATATTGAAGATTACTCTTTAACTGAAAATATTTTTTCTATTTCTCCTCGTTGTATTCGATGTGATTTATGTGTTGAAGAATGCCCTGTTGGAGCAATAACTTCATCTACTTCAATTAAACGGTCAAGAATCAAAAATAATTGTGTTAAATGTGAAATTTGTACTCAAACATGTCCGGTTTCATGTATTTATTTAATGGAGGCATCTGCTGATATTGATACAGAAAATGACGAAGTTAAGTTTTCACTTAAAGAACGTAAATCACCTCATAGAATTTTAAAAATGGATGAAATAGCTGTTGATCATTCATTATGTGTTGGATGTGGCTCTTGTACACAATTCTGTCCTACAAAAGCCATTAATTTAAAAGATTTTTCTACAGTTGAGACTCCAATTGGTGAAAATTATTCTAAACTTAAATATAATAATTTTGCTGATGTTAAAAAAGATTTATGTATTGGATGTGGCTCTTGTTCTAATTTATGCCCACAAACTGCAATAAACCTTAAAAATTTCTTAGGTCCAGTAATTATCACAAAAAGACTATTAATTGACCAAGATACATGTGTAGAATGTCAGTTGTGTGAAGAAAATTGTCCTGTGGAAGCCATTAAACTTGAAAATGGATCAATAATTTTAGACAATAAAAAATGTATTAAATGCAATGTTTGTTCAACAAAATGCCCAGTAAATGCTCTTAATTTAGAAAAAATGTGAATTATTTATTTTATTAATATTATTAAATATTAATATATCATTTTATTGATTTTATTAATTCATTATTTAATTTTAAAGTTTTATTTGCTTTAGTCATTTATTTTTATTCATTTATTAATTTTATAAAGGTTTATTAAATTTTACTTATCTTATTAGTTATTAATTAATTAGGGGATATAAAAATGAAAGTACGAGAAATGATGGATAAATATTTTATTTATGTTTACCCAAAAGATTCAATTGACGATGTTTCAATTAAAATGGAGAATTCTAAAAGGTTTACTGCACCTGTACTAAACAAAGAAATGAAATTAGAAGGTTGGATTACTTCTTTTGATATTACAAAAGGTCTTAGAGAAAATAAAAAGTTAATTTCAGAAGTTATGAGTCCAGTTGAAGATATTAAATACTTACATGAAAATGATCCTTCAAGATTAGCTGTTTTAGAGACTTCTAAGTCACGATTAATTAGTATTCCTGTTTTAGATGAAAATGAAGCTGTTACTGGCGTTATAAGGGCATTTGAAATTGTAAATACATTATCCTCTCTTTATGAGGTAAAGGTTTTAAAACTTTATCAAGCAATGCATAAGCAGTTAAAAGGTGTTAGTTGGGATGAGTTAATGGATGCTGCAGCCATTATTACTACTCGTGCAACAGGGGTTAAAACTAAAGCTAAAGATTATGAAGAAAGAATTAAAAATTCCACTTTTGGTGAAGCTATTTGGACAACTGGTGGCCTTGAAAGCTTTTTTGTTGGTCTGATATCCGTTGGTGAATTAGTAATAGCTAGAAGAGTAGGTAAATCAAAAAAATAATTTTTAGGTGATAAAATGAAAGAAAATGTATTTTATGGAAAAGGAATGAAACCAATTAAAGAGGATTATCCTGATATTTTTGAGGCTATCCACTTATTAAATGAAGTAGCTTTTACAGGAAAAGCATTAGATTATAAAACTCAAAAGTTAATAGCAGTAGCCATTGCAGCATCAAATTCAGATTCTAGAGCTACATTGAATCAAATTAGAAGTGCTATTAATGAGCTTAATATTTCTAAAGACGAAATTATGGATGTTTTAAGAGTTGTTCTTTTAACTTCTGGAATGCCACCTTTTATCAAAGCAGTAGGCATTTTAAATAGAGTTATTGAAGAATAATTTTCTATTTTTAAATTTTTTATTTATTTTTTATTTACTTTGTAGGTTAAATATTATTTTTTTATCATATTTTTTAATTTATTATCTAAATTTTATATCAAATTTTCAATAGATTTATATAATAAAAAAATAAATATTATTATATCATATAAATTTAACTTAATAATTTATTGTTAAATATATTAGGTATTTTTTAAAATATATTAATATTTTTTCAAGTATGTAGATATTTCTTTAAATATATTTTCTATTTTTATTAATTTAAAGTTTTATTTGTTTATGTTAATATTTTGAAAGAGAGATTAAAATTCTTTCAAAGATTTATATGAAACTCTTTTTGGGATATTGTCCCTGGATGTGGCCAAAAATTAAGTTAAGTTATATTATGTTATTTATTAATATATAGCTAATTTACAATTTATCTTTAATTTTAAATGGCTGAACAAGAGGTGTTTTAAAATGTATAAGTATGTTAGAGATGCGTGGAAAAATCCAGATAACTCTTATGTCAGAGAATTGATGTGGAAGAGAGTTCCTATTTGGAGAAGAGAAAAGGTTATTCAAAGAATAGATAGACCTACAAGAATTGATCGTGCAAGAAATTTAGGTTATAAAGCTAAAAAAGGTTATGTTTTAGTTAGAACCAGAATTAGACGTGGTGGAAGAAGAAAATCTCGTTTTGTTCATGGGCGTAGACCTAAAAGAATGGGTGTAAATAAAATTACTCCCTCTAAATCTATTAAAAGAATGGCTGAAGAAAGAGTTTCAAAAAAATATCCTAATTTAGAAGTTTTAAACTCATACTGGGTTTGGTCCGATGGTAAATTCAAATTTTTTGAAGTCATTTTAGTTGATCCACAACATCCAGCTATTAAAAGCGATTCTAAAATCAATTGGATATGTGAAAAACAACACAGAAGCAGAGCTCTTAGAGGACTTACCAGTGCAGGTAAAAAAGGCAGAGGCCTTAGAACTAAGGGTAAAGGTGCTGAAAAACTTAGGTAATTTTTTACCTTTTTTATTTCTATTTTTTTTATTTTTTTTCTATTTTTATATCTTTTTTATATTTTTCTTTTTTTAAATTTATTTAAAATTAGCATTTTTTTATAATTCCTTTTTCTTATTTTGTGTTATTTTCAATCAAGCTAATCGTTTTTTTAAAAATATAATATTAATCTTTTTTTTTTTAAATAATGTTATATATTTTAAAACATAATAATAATAATAATAATAATAATAATATTGAATTAGATAAATTTATTTAATTATAAATATTATTCTATTAAAAAATTTTTAAATTGAGTTTTATGATTCATAATATTAGATATCGACTTTTTGTTTATAGTAATGAAGATGAATCAGAGATTTTAGAAGGTTTAAACTTCTTATTTCCTGAGATTAAATCAGAAAAAGAAATGGCTGAGGGCATATATGAAAAACCAATAGCTATTTTTTCTGGAAAAGTAGATAAAAAAAGAGAAATTAAGAATTTTATTTCTAGATTTTTAGAAAGTGATTTTGATAAAGATAGATTTTTAAATAATTTATCTAGAAAAATTGATGAAAAAGGAAATCTTTTTTTAAGATTTTCCAAAGAAGATGCCATTAATGAAAAAATGACAATTCTTGACTCAGGTGATTCAATTCATTTAAAAATAAAAATAGCGGCTTACCCTTCTAGAAAAGATGTTGCTATTAAAATAGCTAAAGATTTATTTAATTAAGCTAAAGTTGACTATTAAAATATTGTTAATTTAAATATTGTTAATTTAAATACTATTAATTTAATTTATTAGTGATATAGATATTTTTGTGGATTATTATGGAAAAAATGGCTTTTTTTGACTTACACATTGTTGGAAAAGATTTTAAAACTGATTTAGAAAATGTTTCTGAAGCTTTTCGCTTAGGATGGACATCTGTTGGATTAATTTATTCTGAGAAAAATTTTAATCTACACTTTGAATACAAAAAACAATTAATTAGTAAAATAGAAGATGATTTTGATTTAAATCAAAACAACACTAACATGTCTAGTTTAAACAATTTTAAATCAATTTATTTTGGTTTAGAACTTAGTTCTAATAATCCTAATGATATAAGAAAGTACAATCAAAAATATAGTAACAAATATGATTTATTCATGGTTTTAGGTGGATCAGATAAAATAAATAGGCTAGTATGTGAAAATAGACAGGTAGATATTTTATCAAAACCATACAATAAAAGACACGATTGTGGAATTAATCATGTTTTAGCTAAATTGGCTTTTGATAACAATATAACCATTGAATTATGTTTTAATGATTTATTAAGCTCTTTTTTGTCTTATCGTTCTAAGATACTTTCATATTTTAGAGACATTATTCTTTTACAAAGAAAATTTAAATTTCCATTAATTTTTTCATCTAAAGGAAGTTCGATTTTTGATTTACGTTCTCCTTTTGATGAAATAGCCATTTTAAAATCATTAGATTTAAATGATAATGAAATTAAATCTTCATTAAACACATTTGCCTATGATTTGATTAAATTTAATAAAGAAAAAAAAGACATGCCAGTTTTAGGAGTTAAATGTCTTAATAAAGAGGATATAAAGAATAATAATGTAAGTGGAGATTATAAACAATGAAATTAAAGATTTTACCTCCTACTTTAAGACCAAATAATCGTTATTTAGTTTTAGAAATTAAATCAAATAAACTTTTAACAAAAGATGAACTCGTAGCCATTCTTTGGGATGGAGCCATTCGTTTTTATGGTGAATTAGAAACTAGCAATTTTAATATATGGGTCATGAGATTTTTTGACTGTTCAAATGAATTTGATAAATTTAAAAACCTTCAAAATGATTTTTATTTTTACAAATCTGTTGTTAGGTGCCAGAGAGGCTTGGAAGAAAAGTTTAGAGGGGCTTTAGCAATGATAAACATGTATAAAAGAAATAAAATAGCTATTTCAACAATTGGTATAAGTGGAACCATTAAATCTGCAGTTAATAAATTTATTTTAAATGAATAGTTTTTTTTTATTTTTTAAACATTTTTTTATTTATTCATTTGGCTTTGTATTATATTGTCTTTTTAATTAATATTGAAAATTTTATAGTTTTTGGAAGATCCATTGTTTTTTGCAAGAGCAGTCTTTGTAATGGATAGAATAACCATGACTTAGGAATTATTAACTTTTCTTTTTGTTTTATATATTATATTGATGAAAGTTTTCTCTTTTTTTTGAATAAAAAATTCTATTTGTTTTCATTTTTGTCCATGTTTTGCTTTTTTATTATAAATTATTATATTTATTTTTCCATTGATATATATTTTTATATTTGATTCATTTAGAAACTTGTTTATATATAACGAATGAAACTTATTTATTAGCTGA
>NZ_LWMV01000166.1 GCF_001639295.1 Methanobrevibacter curvatus
AAATAAGCAAGAAAAACAGTAAAAAAAGGCAAAAATCCCATAATTTAAAAAAAATCTCCATAAAAATACAATTTTTAAAAAAAAAATAAAAAAATTAATTAAAAAAAGCAGGTTAATAGAAAATCTCTATTAGACATCCTGTTAGATGTATAATATTTATAACTTAAATTTACATAAAACTTTTTCACGGCTAAAAGCAATGGCTAATAACTTAACTTCATTATTAGCATAAGCTTTATAGTATTTATTTTTATATATCTGCTTAAAAGCAATATTTAACTCTTTTTCTAATTTTTCCTCATTGGCATTGAATTTACATTCTCCTACTACAACAAAATTTTTGTCTTTGTATATGAAATCTGCAGAACCAATGTTATTATGGACTTCACCTTGGATATCAAATCCTAATGTTTTTAACCAAACTATAAATAGATTATGATAGTAATATTCGTGTTTTAAGTGAATATCATATGGGACATATGCTAGAACAGTAGATATGTTTTCTTCAAGAGACTTAGCTTCATTTAGTTTCATACTCTTTTTAACATCTTCAATAGTTCTATTAATTTTACTTAAGAGAAGTTGAATAAGCAGTTAATAGTTTTTTAAAGAATGATACTTTTACTTCATGATTAGGAAAATCTAGAGTGAAAAGCCTTTCAAGGTTTTGAATTTCAACTTTTTTTATACTAATATACCCTGTTTGAAATAATAAAGGAGTGACATCAAAATTATTAGGATTAAAACTATCTAAATCATCTTTTACCAAAGTAATTGGTTTTAAAACAAGATTTAAATTATTATTTTTTTTGATTTGTTCCATTAAAAAATTTGGAGTTCCTGTTGTAAACCAATAATTAGAAAAATACTTTTCACTAAATAACTTTAAAGTAGAACTTGGATTGTAAACTTTATTTTTCCCATCCCAACTATATCCATTGTACCAATAATTAATATGATCCATTAATTCCTTAAAACTTAGATTTAAGTTATCTCTAACTGTGTCAATATATTCTTTAAAATAATCTTTTAATTCATCTTCACTGTATCCACAGAGCAAAGCAAACCTATCATCTAATGTAATGTCATCTGGGCTGTTTAATCCTGAAAATAATGATAAGTTTGCTATTTTAGAAACCCCTGTTAGAAAAATAAATTTAATATATTCGTCATTTGTTTTTAATATTTTAAAAAACTTTGCTAAAATATCACGATTCTTTTTATAAGTATTTTCATCAGTTATAACATCAATTAGAGGAGTATCATATTCATCTACTAAAACAACAACTTTTTTATTAAAATTATTATACAAACCTCTAATTAATTCGTCTAAAAGTCTTTGTGGTGAGCTATCACTAAGTTTTATGGAAAATTCTTCTGCAATATCATTAATAGCCATTTTTAGTTCTTTTTTTAACTCTTGTGGATTTTGGTTTTCGATTTTACTTAGATCAAGTTTTATTACAGGGTATTTATCATTCCAATCCCACTTGTCATGAATATAAAGATCTTTAAAAAGTACTTCATTTCCTTTAAAAATCTCATCTAGAGTATTTATAAGCAATGATTTTCCAAATCGGCGTGGACGAGAAAGAAAAAATGACCTTCCACTACTTATTAAATCTAATATATTTTGTTTTATCTATATACAGGTAATCATTTTCCCTAAGAGTTTTAAAAGACTGTGTTCCAATAGGTAATACTTTCATACTTATTCCCATAAATGATTTATTTAAAATAATGTTTAATAAAAATGAATTATATCTATAAAATATATCTATAAATCATATTAATATATAAACCCTATTAAATTGTATTAATAAATAAGAAAATTGATTTTTTTATTAACACTTAAAAATCACAATTTTTTATTAACTATTTTAACTATATATACAATTTATTTATATGTTTTCACATGCTATAAATCTTTTGGAAAAATCACAATTCTGTCAAGTTAAGGAATTATTAATATAAAATTTGATTATAAGTATTACAAATTGAAAGGTTCATTTATAAACAATTTCAATTTTTTAATGAAATAATAAAACTTTGAAAAAATTTTTCTTAAGTTGACAGCATTGGAAAAATCAAAAAAACTCCAGTTTTTTATAGGACATGTTTACTTTTTAAGAAGATTATAAATACAAATAAATATATATAAATAATTATTTTATGATAAAAAATAAGTTATGAAAATATTTTAGATATGATATAAATATTATAACTCAAGAAGTTGATTATATATTGAATAAATATTATTTTATACAAAATATTATTTTTTTATTTAAGAAATTTTTATAGTGTTATTTAATTTTTAAACTTTTTATAACTATTTATTTTTAATTTAAACAGTGTAGACAAATAGTGACACCAGTGGTGTCACTATTTTTATATGGTATTATTTTATTTTGAAAAGCTTTTAAATAGAATTTTTTTATTAATATGCAAAAAATATCTTATTGTTTAATTATTTAAATATTTTTAAAAAGCTTTAAATTAAATTATGAATTTTAAGCTAATTATTCATTGTGTTTTAGAAATTTTTTATTTGATTTAAAATGCTTAATTTTTAATAATTTTTTATTTTGTTAAATATTATTGAAATTTTATCATAAAATAAATTATTTTTATTATGAATGTGAAAACATGGGTGATATAGAAGAAATATACAAAAAAGATTTTCTAGAAGTTTTAAACATGATAAGAAAATCTCAATATAATGCATTAAAAACTATTAATTCAGAATTAATTAGTCTTTATTGGAACATTGGCAAATATATTGATGAAAAAATTAAAAAATCTGATTGGGGTGAATCAGTGGTCAAACACCTTGCAGAATATATTTTTAAAAAAGAACCAAATCTAAAAGGGTTTTCTAATAGAAATTTATGGAGAATGAACCAATTTTATTTGGTTTATAAAAATTATCCTAAACTCAAAATACTGGTGCGAGAAATTAGTTGGACTAATAATTTGTTAATATTTTCAAGGTGTGAAAGTATTGAAGAAAAGATTTTTTATATAAATAGTTGTAGAAATGAAAAATGGAGTAAAAGAGAACTTGATAGACAGATTTCTTCAAGCTTATTTGAAAGGACAATGCTTTATGGAACTCAAAAATCTAAAAAAACTGAAGAAATATATCCTAATTCTAACAAATTTTTTAAAGATAGTTATGTCTTTGAATTTTTAGATTTAAAGCACGAATTCAATGAAAATGATTTACAAAATCAATTAATTAACAATTTAAAGAATTTTATACTTGAAATAGGTAAGGATTTTGCATTTGTAGGGGAAAACTACAGACTCCAAGTAGGAAACTCTGATTTTTTTATAGACTTACTGTTTTTCCATAGAGATCTTCAATGTTTAGTGGCTTTTGAATTAAAAATGGACAAATTTAAACCTGAATATATTGGACAGTTAAATTTCTACTTAGAGGCATTAGACAAGGATGTTAAAAAAACTAATGAAAATCCAAGTATCGGTGTATTGTTATGTAGTGATAAAGATGATACTGTTGTAGAATATTCACTAAATAGAAGTCTTTCACCAGCTATGGTTTCTAAATATCAAACAATCATGCCAGAGAAAAAATTACTACAAGATAAGTATAATGAGCTATTAAATGGATAGATAATATTTCAAAACTTAATTTTAAACTCTTTTTTAAATAATTATAAATATAATCAACTCCATATTTATTTTTATCTTATGAAAAAAATTAGTTTATGAAATTATTAAAGTAATAATGTTTTTTAATAAATCTTTCACTGTGTGAAAAGATTATTTTAAATAATTTTATTAAAAAATAATTCCAAATATTTTCCAAAATCATTATTAATTGTTTTAAATGATAAAGGTAAGATTATGAGAATAAAAACTAAAATATACAATAAATATCAGACAGTTATCCCAAAAGAAATTAGAAAACAGTTTAATATTGATAAAAATCACTTAGTAGAATGGAATGTAGATGAAGAAGGTAAAATTACACTAAGCTTTGTTGAAAACATTAATTTTGATGAAATGGCAGGAATATTTTCTTCAAAATCAAAAAAATCAAAAAAATTAATTAAGCACAAAAAATAGCTATCAAATAAGGATAATTTAATAAGTTCGTGATAAAATGATATTTATAGACTCAAGTTTCTTTTTAGCTTACTTCGATGAAAATCATAAAAAACATAAAGATTCACTTAAAGTAGCTGCAATAATCAGAATAGAGAAAAAAGTAATCAATAACTTCACAATAGCTATTACAGTCTCAAAAATCAGGAATCTAATAGATGAAGAGGCAGCTGAAATAGTCTACAACCATTTAATAAACAACTACGAAGTAATCTATGACAATAGAAAAAGAACCTTTGAAGCTATTAAACTACTAAGAGAAAATAAATATATTTCTAATTTTTCAGATGGATTAAGCTTAGCAATAATCAATGAAAAAAATATTAAAGAAATAGCTTCCTTTAATTCAAATTTTGATGGGCTTGATGGGCTTGAAAGAATTTATTATTAATGTCTTTTATTTTAAATTTTGATATTATGATTAACAATAAAAATGCTTTAAAGAAGAATGTTCCAAATATAATCTCTTAAATAAGGGTTATTTTAGCCTTTCCTTTCTTTTATTGTTTGTATGCTCTTTTCACACATGAAAAATCAATAGTTATTTTAATATTGTTTGCTATAATACTGCTGACTGATTTAGTAGATGGATATTTAGCAAGAAAATGGAAGGTTGAATCAGATTTAGGTGCAAGATTAGACATCTTTGGAGATTCATTATTAGCTATTCTTTCTGCTCTTGTTTTGGTTTATCTAAATATAATTAGCTTTTTATATCCTTTGATTATATTGTATAAGCTATTTGAGTTTTTATTAAGCTCAAAATACTTGAAAGACCTTCCAAGTTCAAAAAATTTCCTATATTTTGATATTATGGGAAAAAATGCAGGGATTTTATCAATGTTTGTTCCAGGGATACTTGCATTTGTTTATATTTTTATTCCAATTTATTTAATTTTGGTTGTTAATGTTTTACTTGTTTTAATCACTTTGATGGCAATAGTTTCAAGTGTATCAAGATTGTATAGACTATTTAAACAGCTATTTTTTTTGTAAATCTTTTATTTATAAATCTTTTGTTTATAATATTTTTTTTATTTTAAAATATTTTAATCAAACTTTTTTTATATTTTTATATTGTTTTGTTTTTTTTCTTTTTCAAGAAAAACTTTTAATACAATAAATTATAACATAATCTAGCAAATTGTATACAATTTATTTATTCCTTATAGGGAAGCTTTGGTATTGAAAAATACTAAGTTTTAATAATGATTTTAATAAAATAAAAGGAATAATAAGAATTTATTAGTTGTTTCCTATAAGATCCATAAGTAGAAATATTATTGTAAATTAGAAGAACTTTTTAAAAAAAAGTTCATCAAAAGGTTTTCTCAAAAATAAAGAAAACTAATTTAAATAAAAGTTTTTTACTAATTAGAAATATTACTATTATAAATAATATAAAAGACATATATTTAAATGATTAATTATTTAAATCAAAAAAATCTATTTATAAACAGGTGATTTTATGACAGATAAAAAAGAAATTATTTCATACATTGTTTTAATTGTTATATGTTTTATACTAGCCATGCATATGAATGTGGTTGTTTCTGGTAGTATGGAGCCAACATTTTATCGTGGAGACATTGTTATTATTGAAAAGACTAATTTTCTAGGTTTTCAGGAATTTAACCCTGAAGATGTTGAAGTAGGAGATATTGTAGTCTATGATGCATCTTGGTATAATAAACCAGTTATTCATAGAGTTATAAATAAAACAACAATTGAAGGAGAAACATACTTTACTATAAAAGGAGACAACAATCCAGTTCAAGATCCTTATCCTGTACCAGTATCTCAAATAAGAGAAAGAGTCATTAACATTGAAAATACCCCATTAATTGTTCCAAAAATTGGCTATGTTTCATTATGGCTAAGAGGATTATAAGTAAATATTAAATATTTTACAAGTAAATATCAAAGCTTTATATTATTAAAGTTTTATATTAATTATCAGTTATTTTATATCACTTTATATTTATTTTATATTTATTTATATTTATTTTATAATTATTTATATACATTAATTATCTTATAAAAAATATAAAATTTTTATAAAAAAATATGAAAACTTATAAAATATATTTATTTTTAAAAAAAATTAAAGAATTTAAAGATTTTAAAAATTATAAATTTTTATTCATGGTGAATAAATGTATTTCAAACTAAAAGAAGAAGCTATTTCTATTATAAAAGATGGATTAAAAGAATTAAATTTTGAAATTCCTGGTGAAATAAAAATTGACTTTCCACCAAATCCTGATTTAGGAGATTTAACAACTACAATTTCCTTTGTATTAGCAAAAAAATTAAGAAAACCACCAATTGAAATAGCTAATCAGTTAAGTGAAGTTTTAAAACCATCAAAATCTTTTATAAAAATTTTATCAGTTGGTCCTTATATTAACTTCTACATAAATTACAACACCTTTTCAAAAAAATTATTAAATTATATAGATGATGATTATGGACAACTATCTAATAAAAATAAAAAAATAGTTTTAGAACACACTTCAGCAAATCCTAATGGACCATTACATATTGGTCATTTAAGAAATTCATTATTTGGAGATGCTTTAAAAAGAATTTTTCTTCTTGGTGGCTACGATGTATTAACTCAATATTATGTTAATGATATGGGTAGACAAATAGCTATTATTGTTTTTGGTATTACAAAATTAGAATTAACACTTGAAGATGATTTAAATATCGAACTAGATAATAAAATAGACCATAAAATTGGTAGGTTATATTATAAAGCAAATAAAGCAACAAATGAAAATCCAGAATTTAATGAAGAAATAAGTAATTTAATTAAAGAGTATGAAAGTGGAAATAATCCAGAATTAAATAAAACATTTGAATTTGTAGTTGAAAAATGTTTAGAAGGAGTAAAAGAAACACTTAATGAAATAAATATTCGTCATGATGAATTTATTTGGGAAGGAAGGTTTATTAGAGAAGGAAAGGTTAATGAAATTGTTGATAATCTTATTGATACAGGTTATACTAAAGAAAATGATGTATTATATTTAGATTTATTAGATGATTTTGGAATTGAAAAAGAACTAGTTTTAAGACGTAGTGATGGTACTTCTCTATATTCTACTCGTGATTTAGCATACCATGTTTACAAATCCAAAATAGCTGATATAATTGTGGATGTTTTAGGTTCAGATCATAAGTTAGCCGTTGAGCAGATAAGCATAGCTTTAGAACTCTTAAAAGAAAAGGTTCCTGAAGTTGTTTTTTACGAATTTATTAATCTTCCAGAAGGGTCAATGTCAACAAGGCGAGGAGTTTTTATATCTGTTGATGATTTAATTAATGAAGCTATTATCAGAGCACAAAATGAATTAAATAAAAGAAGAGATGATTTATCTGAGGATGAAATTTTAGAAATAGCTAAAATCATTGGAATTGGAGCTATTAGATATTATATTTCTAAAATTTCACCTGAAAAACATATTACTTTTAAATGGGATGAAGCATTGAACTTTGAAAAAGGATGTGCATCAATTCAATATGCTTATGCAAGAGGACTAAAACTTCTTAAAAAATCAGATAAATTTAATTTAAATGCTGATTTAGAAAAATCTAAGATTTTAGACTTATCCATAAACGATGTTCCTGAGAACTGGATTCCAAATGAATCTGAAATTAATTTAATCAGACTTTTCTCTAAATTTCCATCAATTGTAGAAGATTCAGTTAATTCAAGAAGAGTTCACCAAATAGCACAATATTCCCTTGATTTAGCAAATAGCTTTAATAAATTCTATAAATCAGAACAAGTGATTAATAATGAATTCGAAATTCCACGTCTTATATTAGTTGAAAAAGCTATTTTTATAATTAAAAAGTCATTAGGTCTTTTAGGTATTGAAGTTCCAGAGACAATGTAATTAAAATTATTTTATTTTTTTTTAATTTTTTTTTAATTTATCAAATTTTATTTTTCAATAATTATTTATTTTAATTTATTTTAAATATCTTTATAATTAATATGTTCAGAATTTTTCAGAAATTTATTTTTCAAAAAAATTTTATTTTTCAAAAATTATAAATAAAATAATTTAAATATTATTAATATATAATTTTAAAATATTTTTTATTATTCTTTTTTTTATTTTAAAATTATATTTTTACTTTTAATTTATCTATTAACTTTTAATTTATCTATATTATTATTTATCTATTAATTTACTAATTTATTTATTAATTTATCATTAATTTATATAATATTTTATTTATTAATTTTTTATTTATTTTTTCTTTTAAAATATTCATTTAAAATATTTTTGATTGTTTTATTTTTTCTTTTAATGTTTTAATAATGGAGGATTATAATGTTTAAAATTGGAGAAGCCCTTATTGGCGATGGTAATGAATTAGCTCACATAGATTTATTGATTGGTTCTAAAGATGGACCTGTTGGAACCGCTTTTGCAAATGGATTATCCCAGCTTTCTATTGGACACACACCTTTACTTTCTGTTATTAGACCAAATTTACCTACAAAGCCTGCTACTTTGATTGTTCCTAAAGTAACTGTTGGTAGTTTAGAGGATGCAAGTAAAATTTTTGGTCCTGCTCAAACAGCTGTTGCACGAGCCGTTGCTGATGCCGTTGCTGAGGGAATAATAGATAGGAATGATGCAGAAGATTTAGTCCTTGTTGTAAGTGTATTTATTCATCCTGAAGCAACAGATTACAGAAAAATTTATCAATACAATTATGGTGCTACTAAATTAGCTATTAAAAGAGCATTGAAAGAGTATCCTAATGTTGATAAAGTTTTAGATGAAAAAGACAGAGGAACTCACCCTATTATGGGCTTTAAAGTTAGTAGATTATGGAAACCACCTTACTTACAAGTTGCTCTTGATTTAGATAATGCAGACACAATGGAGCAAATAATTGCTCAAATTCCTGATAAAGAAAGAATTTTACTTGAAGCAGGAACTCCTTTGGTTAAAAGGTTTGGTGTAGATATTATTTCTAAAATTAGAGAGTTACGTCCTAATGCTTTCATAATTGCGGATTTAAAAACTTTAGATGTTGGTAGAATTGAAGTTAAAATGGCTGCTGACCAAACTGCTGATGCAATAGCTATTTCTGGTCTTGGTACAATTGAGTCTATTGAAAAAGCTATTCAAGAAGCTCAAAAACAAGGAATTTATTCTATTTTAGATTTAATGAATGTTGATAACTTTATTGAGAAAATTGTAGCTTTAAAAGACGATTTAAAACCAGATATTGTTCTTTTACACAGAAATGTCGATTTAGAAACTCTTAAAGCAGAAAGAGGTGAAGATCTTGACGATATTTCTGAATGGGGTAATATTAAAGAAATTAAAAAGCTTATTGGCAATGGTCTTGCTGCTGTTGCAGGTGGTATCACTCCAGACAAGGTAGAAGAAGCTATTAGCAAAGGTGCAGATATAATTGTAGTTGGACGTTATATTACAGGTTCTAGAGATGTTAGAAGAGCAACTGATGATTTTTTACAATATTTACCTCAAGATCCTGATAACATGAGACTCCCTTTAGATGAAGATGAATCTATTGATTAGATTTATCTTTTATTAATTTTTTATTTTATTATTTTTTTTAATTTCATTAATTGATATGTCAATCATATCTTTCTATTTTTTTATTTTTTTCTAGAGGCTGTGCAATGATTATTTTTTGTAAAATAGATATTTAATTAAAATATCTTAAAACATGTTAAAGTATTAATATATATTTTTATAAAAAATAAATATTTAAAAATAATTATAAAATAAAAAACTTTTGTTTAAATTAGTTTTCTTTATTTTTGATCAAACTTTTTCTAAAAGTTTGTTTTTAAAAAGTTTGTTTAAAGTTCTTATAATTAGCAAATAGCTCATATTAACTAGTTAAATTTAAATTAAACATTTTAAAAATAATGAAAATTAAATGTCTAAAAACAATTATTTTTAGTAAATAAGCATTAATATCAATTAAAATAGAATTTTATTAAATATCTATATTTATTTTATAATAAAATCCATTATAGCTTTATAAATTTAATTTAACATAATTAACTAAATTTAGAAAATTAGATTTTCGAATTTATGCACAGCCATTCTATACTAATTTTTTCAATCGCTTAATATAAATTGTTTTAATTTTTCTGATAAAGCTTTATATTCTTCAAGTTCATGTTCTGCTTTTTCTTGTTTTCTTTTTACTTCCATATACTGTCTGTTTAAATCAGCATATTTTACTTGTAAGTCAATAAATTCTCTTTCATAAGATTTATTTTCTGGTGTTTTATGATTTTCTAAAAATTCTTTTTCTTTTTCAAGATTATTAATATTATTCTTTAAATTTTCATTTTTTGTTTTTGCCCTATTCAATTCTTTTTCAATTAATAGCTTTTCAATTTCTATTTTGTTTATAGTTTCTTTTAATTGATTATTAATTTCGTCACTTTCGGCTTTAGCATTTTTTACTTTATCTTCTAAGTTCTGAATGCTATTGTTAGCTATTTCAATATCATTATTTAATGCATCTATGATTTCCTCAGAACTTGTAATTTTTTCAAGATATGTTTTTGTCTTATTGTCAAAGTCTAAATTTTCATCAGCTAAATTTTTGTTTTGTGTTTCTAAGTTATTATTATCATTTTTTAAGAATTTATTTTCATTTTTTAATTTATTTAGTTCATCATCTAAATTGTTATATTTTTTAGTTAATTTATCAATTTCATTTTCTAAATTTTTATTCTTTTCAACTTCTTTTTCAATACTTATCTCAATATTTTTTTCTTTATTTTTAAAATCAATATCAGCTTCTGCTGATTTACTTTCAATTAAGAGTTTTTCCTCTTCTAACTTTTCTATTTTTTTGTTTAATTCATCTGTTTGTTTCTTAAGTTCATTTATTTGTTTATTTGCATCTTCTTTTTCATTTAATAGTGTAGTTTTTTCTTCTTTTAGTTTATTGTTATCAGTTTTTATTTGTTCAACTTCATTTTGGAGTTTAATGGCTTCTTTTTTATCTGTTTCAGTATCATTTAAGACTTTTTCATCTTTTAATTCTATTTCTTTGTTTAATTCGCTTATTTTTTTGTTTAATTCTTCTTTTTCTTCTTTTAATTCTTCTTTTTCTTTGTTTAATTCTTCTTTTTCATTTAATATTATATTTTTTTCTTCTTTTAGTTTATTGTTATCGGTTTTTATTTGTTCAAGTTCGTTTTGGAGTTTAATGGCTTCTTTTTTATCCGTTTTTCCATTATTTTTTAGTTTCTTTTCTAATTTCGAATCTAATATTAATACTTCCTGTTCATCAACAAATTGATTAGAATCTTTTGGTACTGTAACTTGAACCTGCTCACTAACATATTCCTTTTTATCTCCATTTTTAAGGGTTCTGCTGTATTTTCTTTTATATATTTTTACAATACCTTTACTATATTCCATTTAAATTCCTCTCTGTTTTATTGATAAATCTTTTTAATATAAATCATTTGAGTTAATAATGATTTTTTTATTTTTTTAGTCTTTATTTTAGTTTTTATTTTTATATTATAATTTTAATTTAAAATTTATTTCTAATTAGAATTTTAAAAATTATTTTTAATATTATTTTTTTAATATTATTTTTAATTATAATTTTAATTTTAAAAATTATTTCTAATTATAATGGTTTTTAATTTAATTTTTGCATGATTTTATTGATTATTCTAATGAGTCTCTAATATATAATATTTTATTTAATGAATTAATAATGGCTTCTACACTTGCCATAATAACATCGTCTTTTGTGGCTCTACCAGTTGATTTGTTATCTTTATCATCGGATATTATTACAAAAACTTCAGCTAAAGCATCTGTTCCACCAGTAATAGCTTCAATATTATATTCTTCTAATTTAATAGCTATTGTATCTCTAACTAATTCTTCAATGGCTTTTAAAGCAGCATCTACAGGACCTACACCTATATGGGATGTTTCTTTTATTTCATCATTTATTTGGAGTTTAACAGTAGCCGTTGATGAAACTGAGTCTCCTGAAACAACAGTTAATCCTAATAATTTTATATTTTCTTCTTTAGATTTTCCTAATACAGTAATAGCAATAGCTTTTAAATCAGCATCGGTTATTGTTTTTCCTTTATCTCCTAGTGCCTTGATTTCATCATAAACATTACAAAACTGATTTTCATCCATGGAAATATTATACTCATTTAACTTACTTTTTAAAGCACTTGCACCTGTATGTTTGCCTAAAGCAATTTTTCTTGAATGACCAACTAATTCTGGAGCTATTGGTTCATAAGTGGCAGCATTTTTTAATATACCATCAACATGGATACCTGATTCATGAGCAAATGCATTTCCACCCACAATTGGTTTGTTCGGTGGTATTTTAATACCTGTTACTTTTGAAACATAATCAGAAAGGTTGTATAGTTGTTTAGTGTCAATGTTTAATTTTATTCCATAGGCCACAATTAAAGAAATAACAAACTCTTCAAGGGAAGCATTTCCTCCTCGCTCACCTATTCCATTTATAGTAAGATGGCTTTGATTTGCTCCAGCTTCAATGGCTGCTAATGAGTTTGCAACGGCTAATCCAAAATCGTTATGGCAGTGTACACTTATAGGGATCTTAATTTCTTCTTTTAATCGTTCTATTAATATTTTTGTTGCTGATGGAAATAAAACACCTACTGTATCAGGAACATTTATCATATCTGCCCCAGCTGATTCAACTGATTTATATAATTCAATTAAGTAGTCAATATCTGTTCTTGTAGCATCTTCAGCTGAAAATTCTACTGTTAATCCATGTTCTTTTCCATATTCAACGGCTTCAACAGCTTTTTCAATGACAGTTTCTTTAGACATTTTAAGTTTATATTCTCTGTGGAGCTGTGAACTTCCTATAAAAGTATGGACATATGATAAATCACAATCTAATAAAGCATCTAAATCAGATTTAACTACTCTAGCCAAACCACATAAATCTGCTTTAGGTTCTAATTCAGTAATTTTTCTTGCAGATTCTTTTTCTCCTTCAGATACTGCTGGAAAACCAATTTCTATTGTATTCACTCCAATATTATCTAATCTTTTAGCTATTTGTATTTTTTCATCTACAGTTAAAGCTATTCCTGGTGATTGTTCTCCATCTCTAAGTGTTGTATCAAATATTTTAATCTTATCTGAGATTTTAAGATTTTTTTTAGATTTTTCTATACTTTCTATAAACATTTTATCAACTATTTAAATTAACACATTGAATCTATAATATATTTTATATTTTAATATAATTTAAATATATCATATCATACTATTTTACATATTATGTCCTTTGTAAATATATTGTAATATTATTGTATATTTTTGTATATTTTTTTTAATATATTGTAATATTATTGTATATTTTATTTTGTAATTCTATCATTGGGGTATGTTTTTGTATATTTTTTTAACTATATTAACTATATTATATAAATAGTATAATTTTATAGATATTTTGTCAATTCAATAAGACTTAAAATCTTGATTTAATTATATTATTTATTTAGAATTATTTAAAAACTTAATTATTTTATTTAAATTAGAATTATTAAACATAAATTATTTTTTAGAATTAAATTAAATTTAAATTAAATTTATTTTTTTATTGTATTCCTATAGCCATTGTAAAAAGATTTCTAATTGCTGGAGCTAGACCTAAAATAAAAATAGCTAATTTTAAAAGACCTTTAATTGTTTTATCATCTATATATTTATCTATTGAATAAATAGCTAGTGAGATTACTATAATTTTTAATGGATAAATACTGGTTGCTGTAGAAAATTCACTGTATATTAAATTTGGCAGTACGTGTTGCTCAATGTATCCATAAAAATCTACTGCAATAAATGTTGTTGTTGCATCTAGTAGATGAGCCGAAATTATACTTAGATTGTATTTGTCTCTGTATATTTTGATTTTTTTCCCTAATATATAAAAAATCCCTGTTAGAATTAACCATATCAACAAAACTTCTACAATAACTTTAAAATTTAGTTGATGTATATTAATTGATACATATATTAATCCTAATAGACCTAAAGAAAATATTATTAGTCTATAATCTATTTTATTTTTGATATTTTTTCTGATTTTAGTTTTGAAACTTTTTTTGATATTATTTTTCAACTTATTTTCCAAGTTATTTTTCAAGTTTTTTTTTATATTTTTTTTTATATTATTTGTTTCGATGATTTCTTTATTTGTTTTATTTATCTTATTAAATATTTTTTTTTCTATTAATAACCCTAATAACAATGAAATTATTGTTAATCCTCCAATTATATAATATATTCCTGGTGTTATTAAAAACCAAGAGTATTCAAATATTCCATTATCTACCAATGCTCTGGTTATTGATCCCATTAAAATAAATGGTATAACTGCAACAATTAATTTTTCTGGTCTTTTGTCTATTTTTTTAAAAAATTGTATTAATATAAAAATAGCTATTATTAAAAGTATACCATAGACTAAAGTATTAAAAATATTGTATCCTGAAAAAAAGTATTTTTCAAAAAAATCCATTATTATATTTTCCATATTTTCACTTTTTATTTTTCAGTTATTGTTTTTAATAATATTCACATTTAAATATTTTTTTTCATTTTTCATATTTTTCATATTTTTCATATTTCTTATATTTTTTAATTTTTGTTATTAATTTCTTTTATATTTTCTTTTTATTTTTTTATTTACAAATTCTTTAAATATTAACATGTTTGAAGTTCCTTTTCCTTTTGCTAAAACTTTATTTTTTTTAATAGCTGATAATATTTCTTCTTTAATTATATTATCATTTTCTAAATCATAATCATTGTCCTTATTTATTAATATTTCTGAATAACAGTCACCTATTGATTCTAAAAAATGTGAATCACTTGCACCTAAGCCAGCTATTTTGCTTGTTTTTAATAATTTATTTGCTTTATGATTTCCATACCCTAGTATATATCTTCCATTTTTTGTTTCTAATCCATCTATTTTTAAATCTTTGTAATTAACTTTTGTTAACAGTCCATGTCTATAAAATGTGTATGGATGAGGAATAATAGCTAAGCCATTTAATTCATGGATCTTTTCAATTGTTTCTTCGGGAGATAGATTTTTTTCTATTAATTCTTCTACTCCTAATCCTAAAATATGCCCTTTTGTTGTTGTTATTTCAATCGATGGAATTATTACAATATTTTTATATTCTTTTGATAATTCAATAGCTTTTTTACTTCCTTTAATTGTGTCATGATCGCTTATAGCTATTATATCCATTTTTTTTTCCATAGAAGTTTTTAATATTCCTTCTATGCTACTGTTACTATCTCCAGAATATAAACTGTGAATATGAGGATCAAATTTCATTTTACCCTTTTATTATATTTTATTTACTATTTATTACTTATTTGCCTTTGTTATTTATTTTATTTACTATTTATTATTTATTAACCTTTTTTATATTTTTTATATTTTATTTTTTATTTTTTAATACTATTTTTTATTTATTTTTTTAAAAGTTTATATTCATATACAACATATTTTAGAGGTCACACAATGATTATTTCTTGTAGAAACATATATTTAATTAAAATATCTTAAAATATGTTAAAAGATATAAAGTATTGATACATGTTTTTATAAAAATAAATATTTAAAATAAATATTTAAAAATAGCTATAATTAGTAAATAACTCATATTAATTAGTTAAATTTGAATTAAATTTTTTAAAGAATAATAAATTAAACATTAAAAAATAGTTATTTTTAGTAAATAGATATTAATATTAATTAAAACAGAATTTTATTAAATATTTATTTTTTTTTATAATAAAATTTATTACAACATTATAAGCCTAATTTTAACTCAATTAATTAAACTTACAAACTTAGATTTTCGAACTGTTGCACAACCTTTTTAATAAAAAAGAAAATTTTTTAAGCTTATAAGTTATAAGTTTATAAGTTATAAGTTAATCTTTTATTATTAGCGGGCTTTTGTTTATAACTTGATGGATATCGTTAATTTTTTTGGTTGGACAATATGAAGATTTTAAATGCAGAAGTAGATGACTTAGAAGAAATTTTAGAATTACAAAAGCTTTCTTTTGTTAGTGAAGCTTTAATACATGATGATTTTAATATTAAACCTCTTCATCAGACTATGAAAGAAATTATACATGATTTTAATACTGGAACTATTCTTAAAATAAGTGACCCTGATTCAGATAAGATTATTGGATCTGTAAGAGGATATAAGAAGGATGAAAAGTTTTTAATTGAGAAGCTATTTGTTCATCCTGATTACCAAAACAAAGGAATAGCTAAGAAGCTTTTAGAAAAAATTGAGAATGTTAGTGGGTCTAGAGTATTTGAATTGTATACAAGCCATAAAAGTATAAAAAATTTAAGTTTATACAGGAAACTGGGATATGTAAAGTTTAAAATTGAAAAAGTCCATGATGAGTTTTATTTTATTCATTTAAGAAAAGTTATTCAATGATTTATTTTTTTATATTTTAAGTTATAACTTATATCTTATAACTTTTATCTTTTAACTTATATCTTAAATATTATATCTTAAATCTTATATTTTATTAATTATATCTTTTAAATTATAAGTTACTATTTATAACTTATTTATTATTAGTTTTATCTTTTAACTTATAATTTATAAATTATATCTTTTTTCTTTTAACTTAAATATTATAATTTAAAACTAATATCTTATAATATATAACTTAAATCTTATAATGTTTAACTAATATCTTATAATTTAAAACTTATATCTTCTATTTTATAACTTATATTTTATATTTTATAACTTAAATCTTATAATGTTTAACTAATATCTTATAATATATAACTTATATCTTCTATTTTATAACTAATAAATTCTAATTTAAAACAAATAACTTATATATTATAAATTATAAAGTATATATTATTAGTTAAAAATGATAAAAGATAATTTATAACTGTTAAGTGAAAAGTGTTAAGAAATACTTTTTAATTTAGAATTTATAAGAAAGAACTAATAAGAACTAAGTTATTAGTGTTATCTTATAAATTAGAATTTATAATTTAAAACAAAGCTAAATAAATTATTTTTTATTAAAGATTTTTTAATTTTATATTTAATTCTATTGGAATTATTATTTATTCTATTAAATTTTATTCATTCTATTAGTTTTATATTTAATTTTATTATTTTACTTAATTTTTACTTAATTATATTTAATTAATTAATTAATTAATTTTTTTTTATTTTTATTAATGTGATAAAATGGGAGAAATTTTAGCAATTATCAACCAAAAAGGGGGATGTGGAAAGACTACAACAGCTGTAAATTTAGCAGCATCCTTAGCTCATTTAAATAAGGGAGTATTAGTTGTTGATATGGATCCACAAGCAAATGCTACCACCAGTTTTGGAATTGATAAATTAGACTTAGAGACTACAATCTATTCTGCTATTAGTGGTCAAGTAAATGTAAAAAAAGCAATTATCTCTACAAATGTTCCAAACTTATTCATACTTCCAAGCAATATTTCTTTAAGTGGTATTGAGGTAGAATTAGGCAAAATTCCTAATCATCATTTAGTTTTAAAAAAGCTATTAGAAGAAGTTAAAGACATTTTTGACTATATTATAATTGATGTACCTCCATCTTTAGGTATTATCACAATTAATGCTTTAGTAGCATCTGATGAGGTAATTATACCAATTCAAGCAGAATATTATTCATTGGAAGGAGTAGCCGATTTAATGAATACTATTAAATTGGTTGAAAAAAGGTTAAATAGCCCTACACCAATTAAGGGATTTGTCTTAACTTTGTATGATTCAAGAACTCTTTTAGGTAGAGAGGTATATAATGAGCTTAAAAAGTATTTCCACAAGAAAGAATACATTTTTAAATCAATTATACCTAGAAATATAAGATTAGCAGAAGCTCCGAGTTTTGGAAAACCATGTATTTTATATGATCAAGATAGTAGAGGTTCTAAATCATATTTAAAACTAGCAAAAGAATTTTTAGAATTAGATAAATAAAAATCGTACATAAAATCACAATTGATAATAGTTTTAATATATTTTTAAAATTTATAATTATAAAGTTATAATTATTTTTCATATATTTAATTATTTTATGTTTATTTATAATTTTTAGTAATAATTAATTATTTTATAATTATTTATATTTTTTAGTAATAATTAGTAATAATTATGTAATTTATAGATATTTATCATATATTCAATCATTTTATAATTGTTTAAATATCTTTAATATAAAATTTATAATAAATTACAGTGTCTAATAAGGAGCTTAAAAATGGTCGAAAAGAATATTGGATTGGGGAGAGGATTAGATTCATTAATTCCAAAAATAGATGAAAATGATGAAACATCCTATACTTTAGAGGAAATTTTAAATAATTCAAAAGGAGAAAATAAAGAAGAGGAGGAAGTTGAAGAAAAAACAGAAGATACAAAGGATAATACAGAAAAAAATGATACTTCATCTAAAAAAGCTGTTTCAAAAAAGAAAACTGCTAAAAAAGCTAAAAAATCAACTTCAACAAAAACTACTAAAAAAACAAGTAAATCAAAAAATGAAAATAAGAAAAATAAGGAAAACAAAAAAACAGATAAAATAGCTACTGATGAAAATATTGAAACTTCATTACCACAAGACCAAGATAATGATTTAAAATCAACAAATTTAAAACCAACAAATGATTCAAAAAATATTGAATCAGATGTTTCACAAGATTTAAGCATTGATCCTATAGTTGAATCAAATGTTAATGATGTTAAAAAAGTAATTGGAAAAAATCCAAGAATAACCTTATGGTCAGTAAAATCAGCTGCTGTTTTAAGATATTTAAGAAAAACAAAGCCTGAATTTAGTATTAGTAAAGAAGCATCAGAGCTAATTGATGAAGCTATTAGCAATAAATATCCTGAGATTTGGGAGCTTTTTGAAGATTTAGAAAATGAAAAATAATAAACAACAATTAAAAATAGTAAATAACAATTAAAAATAGTAAATAAGAATTAAAACTAATTAAAAACAATTAATATTAATTCCTATTAATTTATAAACAAATTATATTTAAATCATTATATTTAAAATCAACAAACCATGTTTAAATATCTCTTTCAATAGCTGTTGGTCCAGTTCTGGAAATTTTTCTGATTCCAAAAACTTTTAAAAGTGAAATAAAGCCATTTATTTTTTCAGGGCTTCCAGTAATCTCAATAGTAATATTATTTTCACTAATATCAATTATTTTCCCTTTAAAAATAGAAACATATTGAATAATCTCTGATTTTGATTTTTCATTGTTGATTTTAACTTTAAGAAGACATAATTCTCTTTTTAAAGTAATTTGAGGATTTAACTCCTTAATTTTTACTACATCAACCAATTTATTTAATTGTTTTGTAATTTGTTCAAATGTCTTTTCATCGCCATTTACAATTATAACCATTCTAGCATAGGCTTCAATTTCAGAAGAACCTACAGTTATACTTTCAATGTTAAAACCACGACGTGTGAATAAACTTGCCACTTTTTGAAGAACACCAGGTTTGTTTTCTACTAATGTGCTAATAACATGGCTGTAATTTTCATTAAGATTAGTATTCATTTTTCTACCTCTATTCAGTGTGATAATCTCCTAATATCTCTGTTAAACATTCACCTGGAGGAACCATAGGTATCACTTCTTCTTTATCAATAACAATATTTAATAGCTTAGATTCTCCAGATTTTAAAGCCTTTTTTACTTCTTCTTTTGTCTCGCCAGGCTTTTCTACTTTTACTCCATCGATTCCAAAGCTTTCAGCTAATTTAATAAAGTCAGGAGTTGTTCCTAAGTCTGTATGAGATAATCTTTTGTTAAAAAATAGATTTTGCCATTGATAAACCATTCCAAGTTTTCTATTATCAAATAAACATATAATAAGAGGAATATCATATTCTTTTATAGTGGCCAAGTCTTGACAAACCATTAAAAATCCTCCATCACCTGTAATTGAAATTACATCATTTTCTGGCATTGCAACTTTAGCTCCAATGGCAGATGGAAAACCAAAGCCCATTGTACCTAAACCACCTGAGGAAATAAACTTTCTTGGATTTTTTGTATTGAGATAATGAGCAGCCCACATTTGGTGTTGTCCAACATCAGTGGTAATTATTGTATCTTCACTTATAACTTCTGATATTTCTTTAATTACTTGTTGTGGTTTTAATGGAATATTATCATAGCTAACACGCGGAATACATGATTTTTTAAATTCAATAGCTTTGTTTAGCCATTTTTGACTGTTGTTTATCCAATTTTCATAGCCAGAGTCCTTTGAAGACTTTAACTCTTTAATCATTTCAATAAATTGATTTAAAACAATTTTTCCATCACCAACAATTGGAATTTCCACTTCAATAATTTTACCTATTTCAGCTGGATCTACATCAATATGGATAATTTTAGCATTTTTTCCAAATTCTGATATTTTTCCAGTGGCTCTATCAGAAAATCTACATCCAATAGCTATTATACAATCACTTTCAGCTATTGAAAAGTTTGCCACTTTTCTTCCATGCATTCCTATCATTCCAAGGTTAAAATCGTCTTCTTCATCATATGATCCTTTACCCATTAAAGTGGTGACTACAGGAGCATTGATTAATTTTGAAAATTCTTTTAATTTTTTTGATGCATTAGAAAGGATTACTCCCCCTCCAGCTAATATAATAGCTTTTTTTGAACTTTTAATTAATTTAATTGCTTTTTTAATTTGTTTAATATTTCCTTCTAAGTTTGGACTGTATCCTGGCAAGTCAAAGATGGCTTTTTTCCTATTTCCTATAATTTGTTCTTGAATATCTTTAGGAACATCTATAACTACGGGACCTGGTCTTCCAGTTGAAGCTAATTCAAAGCTTTTTTTTACAATGGATGATACTTCATTACTGTCTTTAGGTTGAAAACCATGTTTAGTGATTGGCATGGTTATTCCTATCATATCTACTTCTTGAAATGCATCATTTCCAATAAGATTAGTTGAAACCTGCCCTGTAATAGCTATTATAGGTGATGAATCCATATAAGCTGTAGCTATTCCAGTTACAAGGTTTGTTGCTCCAGGACCAGATGTTGATAAACATACTCCAGGGCGACCTGATGCACGAGCATATCCATCTGCTGCATGTGATGCACTTTGTTCATGCCTAACAAGAATATGCTTAATATCACTATCATATATCATATCATAAAATGGAAGAACTTGCCCTCCTGGATATCCAAATATTGTATCTGCTCCCTCTTCAATTAAAGCTTTAATTATTGCTTCTCCTCCTCTCATTGAAACACCACTGATTGTTGATTATTTTCTTATTAATTTTTTTATTATATTTTATTTAGTAATCTTCTATTTATCATTTATACTTTTTTATAGAAAATTTTAAATATTTTTTTTTATTTTATTCTTGTGTCTTTTATTTATTGATATTATTTAATATTAAATTTCTAATATAAATATTTAAATAAAAAAATCTTTATACTATAATTGT
>NZ_LWMV01000167.1 GCF_001639295.1 Methanobrevibacter curvatus
AAATTATATTTTAACTTTTGATTAATAATGTTTCTAGGATAATATTATAAATTTTTCTCAATTTTTTAATTTTATTAATAGTATCTAAATATTACTTTTTTTTCATTAATGTTTGTATATTTTTATAATATAAAAGTTTAAGAAACAGTAACATTCTATTTAAATTATTTAAACTCCTATTATTCTGAAGGTTATATTATGCAAAAGTAAAACTTAAAATAAGATAAAAATATAAGAATTTTAATTTAAAGAAAAAAAGATTTTAAGAGAGAATATAGCAAAATAAATTAAAAAATAATAAAAAAATGAAAAATAATAAAAATAAAGGATGAATAATTCATCCTAAGGTTTATACTTTGAATGTTTTAATATTGTTGTTGTAGTTTGATTCTACAATGGCTTTGTTGTAATTTAGCTCTATTACTCTTGTTATTTTTTTATTTGTGTATGAGTAATAGTTTATATATACAATAACAGACTTTTTAGAAGCTATTGATTTAACTGAAAAAATAGCTTTTTTCTGTGGTGAGTAAGTGACTCTCATTTTAAAATTACCAGAAGTTGCTGTTCCTTGATTTTTAAGGGTAATTTTGTATCTATTATTGCTTTTGACTACTGATAGTACTGTTAAATCTGATTTATATCTTTGATAATCAATATTTTTAAATGAGACTTTGTTGTTTGTGTAACTGCTTTCTAATGTCTTCTTATCATAGTTTATTTGAGCATACTTAGTCTTTTTACTATGGGTGGAGTATTTAAAGAATGGGATTGCTACAGTTAAAGATTTACCTGCTCCAATAGCTTTGATTGTGACTGTATTGTACTTGGAACTTGAATACCATACTTTAAGTTTAGTTTGGGCAGATGGGGATTGTCCTTGATTTTTAATGCTTATTTTGTAGTTGTTTCCTGATTTTTTAATGTTGGTTATTAACAAATCAGCTAAGCCATTGATAGTTTGATATGAAGTAGTTATAGCTTCTGTTAAGTCATTGTTGCCTTCATAATACCCTAAAACTGGGATTTTTCCAACTGGAAGATTATTAATTGAAAAACTTGCTACACCAGCTGAATTGCTTGTAGCTTTGTAGGTTTTTCCTTGGATGATTATATAAACCACTTGATTGGCTACTGGGACTCCATTGCCATTTTTAAGGCTAAGTTTTATTGTAGCTGTTTTGCTGTAGGTTGTTGGAGTGGTAGTTATTGTAATTGAAGGAGAATCTTTAATCTTTAAGATGGAAAGATTTGATGAAGCTTGGAAGTAGTTGCTAGACTCAGTTGCAGTTGCATTTAAGATATGATTACCTAATGCCTCAGTTTTAGGGATTTTGAATATTAAAATAGCTAAACCTTGAGAATTACTATTATTTTTACCTTTGTATGCTCCATCTAAGTAGAATCTAATCTCAATATTTGAAACAACATGACCATAGTTATCAAGAACTTGAACTGATATTACTGTATTTGCATCTCTTGTGGTGTTGATATTTTGAACATTTAGATTAAGATGAGCCTTAGTTACAGTGAGTGTTGAGCTTACTGTGTAGTCTGCAAAGTTGTTACCTGAAACATTAGCTATTAGTTCATAAATACCTGTATTTAATGAAGGAGAAATTTTCCAAGAAAGTGAAATTTCATTGTTGTTGCCATTAGTATTACCATTATTTCCATTATTACTATTTGGATAACTTACTCCAATGTAGTCATATTTGCCAGTATTTGGATTGTAAATATAGAATTTCACTTGAGTATTTCCAGTTGTAATGTTACCAGTTCTACTTGTTAAATTTACTCTTAAAACAACTGTTCCATTAACATTTGTAGTTGCTAGGGAGAAATTTCCACTGTAGTAATGGATGTAGTTGTCTACTACTTGATTATTTGAGTTAAGATTAACTGCATTGTTTGCTTCTTTATTATACGATTTTAAATAATTTTTAGACACATTGTTCTTTATGGTGGTAGTGGTCTCATTTACAGGAGAATCAATGGCATAGAAACCAGTAGTACTAATATTGTTATTTTCAATAAGATTATCATTGGATTTAGCAGTTAAAAATATACCTGAATTTCCAGCAGGAATTGAATCACCATGATTTAAACCATTGGAGTTATTTGAATTACTTGTTCCTATAGTTTCTATGGAGTTTTCTTTTATTATATTTCTTGATGAAGAGTATGTAGCTATTCCATAACTATAATTTCCAGTACCTTGGATCTTATTTCCAATTATTGTGTTGTCATTGGATTGGAATATTTCAATTACATAGTTTACAATGGCTGAAGTTTTAATAAAGTTATTAGTTATTTTATTTTCATTTGATATTTCTAATGTAATCCCATAAGCAAGGTCATTGACGGCTATGTATATTTCATTGTTAGAGATGGTAGTATTAAAACTTCTAAAACCAGATATAAAACCAGTTCCAAAATAAGGGCCATTTATGTTTACTATATTATTTTTATATGAGTTATTGGTTGCATTACTTGTTCCACTATTAGTTGGAGCTCCTAAAACACCTAATCCATATATGTATCTATCATTTGACTTTATCATGATCTGATTTCCATCAACGATGTTGTTGTGACTGTCGTAGTATATGTCAATTCCAGCTATTGAGTTTCCAGAGTTCTTGTATTCAGGATCATTTTTACCAAGACTTGAATTAAGATCTACAATGTTATTTGTAATATTGTTATCAGATGAGTACAAAACAAGGATACCATAGGTTTTAAATATTTCAGGAACTGCATGTGCTCCGTTAATAGAAATTTCTCCATCAATGCAGATTTCTCCATCAATACATTGCTCACTATCATAGGTATAAGATGTTCCAGTACCTGTAACCTTAAGTTTGTTGTTAATTAAACTGTTGTTATTTGAACCATATAGAAGTATTCCATAGGTCAATAGCTCACCTTTTGCTACTATGTTATTGTTTGATATGATGTTGTTATCAGAATAAAGAATGTAAATACTGTATGCAGTAACAGAATGGTTAACACTTAGGTTATTTTTTGTAATAACTGCTCCACTTGTACTGTAGACCAAAATTGGGATTTTGTTATCACTTATAATATTTAAATTCTCAACCATCACTCCTTCCGTTGTTATTGTAATGGAAGAGTTGTAGAGATAAGCTGAGCTTCCAGTTATTTTTACTTTGTTCTGTAAATAAATACTTTTGTTGTAAAAGTTTCCACTAAGATTTAGAATATCTCCATCATTGATTACATCACTTCTTAAACTACCGCTTACTTGAAAGTAGTTATAGAAGTTAGCTTCAGTAATGTTGTAAATATTTCCATCAAATCCTTTATCTGGAATTTGAACCTCTCCACCTGGAAGTAAAATAGCCCCATTAGAGATGATATTTCCAGATAGTAATGATGATTCATCACTGTCTTTAGCATTGATTGCATAAGCAGAAGATGTTCTAAGATGGTTATTGGTTATACTAATATTTTTAGGATATTTAGTAGAGGATTGTTTTTGAAGTATGATACAGGTTCCATTAACTGAACTTATATTATTGGAAGAGATTGTAAGGTTATTTGAATCACCATATACAATAATTCCAGAACCTTTTGAAGTAGTTATATTGTTTCCACTTACTTTAATATCACTTCCACTTGAAACTTGTATGCCGTATCCATCTTCAGTGATTATTGTATTATTTTCAACTGAAGAACCTCTTTGAGCATCAATACCCTTGTTAGCTGAAACTTTATTGTTTATTGTATTAAATGAAATAGTATCATAAAGACCTCCAACAATTCCAGTTTTTGCTTTATTAACCACATTATTTTTAATTGTATTGTATTGCCCTTCAGAGGATACTCCTCTATCTCCTCCATTAATATTGTTGGCTGTTACAAGGTTGTAATTTCCCATAACCTTAATTCCCCAACACCAAGAGGTATCCCCACCATAAAGTCTATTATTTGTAATGTTGTTGTAGTTAGATGGTCCATCACTTGGCATATAATCTGCAAATCCATAATTACATAAATAAATAGCATTAGATCCATTTGAAGCTATTATATTTCCACTTATTATATTGTAGTTAGAGTTACCTAAAACAATTCCAGAAGCAGCTCTTGGATCCATACCAGAACCCCCAGGGGATGAAAGTAACATTGTAATATTATTATTCCTAATTTTATTGTAATTTGAACCAACTACAGTAAAGGCATATCCACTTTCACCTGCCATTGTGAACTGTGAATTTTCAACAATGTTGTTATTAGAATTAAATATATATATTCCATAACCATGGTCATTACTGTTATCAAACTTTAACCCACTTATATTTGACTTAGAACCAGTGTTAATAATTTTTATAGTGCTATTTAAAAAAGTTCCAGTTCTATCTAAGCTAACAACATTTAAAGGTACTGAAATAATTATATTTTTATTGACTAATTTTCCTTTGATGTCTAAAGTATCTCCAGAATTAAGGGCATTTCCTTTAATATTTCCAGAGTTATCAAAGTAATTTTCGTAAGTACTTTGATTTATAATGATATTTGTACTATTTTTACTATTTGCATAGCTATTTAGATCATTTCCACTATCAGCATATACAACACCTACTGTTAGGAAAATCATTACAATGACTAAAAGTATAGCAATTCCTTTGCTTATTTTCATTTTATCTCCTATTATTAAATTATTATAAAAAAATTATTATAGATTAATATTTTTAAATTAAATATTAAATATTAAATTATTAAATATTAAATTAAAATTACAAAGCTAAATATTAGATTAAAATTATAAATTAAATATTTTTCAAATTAGGTAAGATAGTATCTTTGCTTAATTTCATTTCAAATTCTATGTTTTTTATTTCAGGAGTTAAAATAAATGACTTGTAGTATTTTAGTTGGAGGAGCTTGGGGAGATGAAGGTAAGGGAAAATGTATTACATATCTTTGTAAAGAAGATAATCCTAATATCATTGCTCGTGCTGGAGTAGGTCCTAATGCTGGACATTCTGTTGAATTTAATGGTGAAAAATATGGTTTAAGGCTTGTTCCATCTGGATTCTTTAACACTGCTGCCAGACTCTTAATTGGAGCAGGAGTTTTAGTTAATCCTGATGTATTTTTCGATGAATTAGATTATTTAGGAAAATACAATCTTGATGGAAGAACTTTAATGGACTACAGATGTTCTATGATAAATGATGAACATATAAGTCGTGATAAAGGTTCTGACCATTTGTTTAAAAAAATAGGAAGTACAGGAACTGGTTGTGGACCTGCAAACAGTGATAGAGTTTTAAGAACTGCCAAAATGGCTAAAGATTTAGAAAACCTTAAAAATTATACTACTGATGTTCCCCTTGAAGTCAACACAGCTATTGACAATGGGGAAAATGTTTTTATTGAAGGATCACAAGGTTTTGGTCTTTCTTTGTACTATGGAACATACCCTTTTGTTACTAGTAAAGACACAACTGCAAGTACTTTTGCAGCAGACGTTGGTGTAGGTCCTACTAAAATTGATGATGTTATTGTAGTCTTTAAATCATATATTAGCCGTGTTGGTGAAGGTCCATTTGAAACAGAAATCGATCAAGAAAAAGCAGGTGAATTGGGCTTAGAAGAGTTTGGTACAGTAACAGGCAGAAGAAGAAGAATTGGACTTTTTGATATGGACTTAGCTAAAGAGTCTTGTATGATTAATGGTGCCACTCAAATAGCTTTAACCTGTGTTGATAAATTATATCCTGCTTGTGAGAGAACTCAAGATTACTCATCACTTTCTGGTGAAATCAAACAGTTTGTTTCTGAAATAGAAGATGCAACAAATGTTCCTGTTACAATAATCTCTACTGGTCCAGATTTAAAAGACACTATTGACTTAAGAAAAGAGTTATTATAACCTTTTCTTTTACTTTTTATTACTTTATATTTTATTTTAATATATTTAAATTTTATATTTTAAATTTATTGATTTATATTTATTTTGTTATATTTACTTTATTTAATCTTCTATTACTTATTTTTATAACTATTCTTATATCACTTTTATTATTTATTACTTGATTTAATTTTTTATTATTTAATTCTACTAATTTATTGCTTCATTTATTCTTATTGTGTTCAAAACATTTCTCTTTTTATCGTATATTCTTTACATATATTTTTATGAGTAATAATAAAATAAATAAATATTTTTATCTTTTTTTATAAACAACTACATTAATATTTAATCAATCTATTTTTTAATCAATCTATTTTTTCAAAAAAATATCTTTATTTTAGATTCTTTTAGAAAATTATAAATAAACAATAAATCATATTTTATTCATTCATTTTGCAATTAATGAATTATTAAATATTTTAAATTTTGAATAATAAATAAATTGAAAAATGAATAAATGAATTTATAATGAATTTATAAATAAATTGAATGTTAAAAATAAATTGAATATTATAAATATAAAATAATTTTCATTTGTTTTAGAATATAATTTAAATATAAAGCAATAAAATCTATAATTATTTGATTAAATGGTGATTTAAATGGATAAAAAATATATTGCTCTAATAGCTGTTGTTGTAATAATAATCGTTGCTGCTGGAGCTTACATTGGTTTTGGCTCTTCATCTGATGATGGAACAATAAATATTGGTTATCTTCCTTCTGACCATGATGCTTCTGCTTTAATTGCTGAAGCTCAAGGAAAATATGAAAAAGAAGGATTGAAAGTTGAACTTAAGCAATTTAACAATGGTGGAGATCTAATGGCTGCTATGGCAAGTGGAGACATTGATGTTGGTTTTGTTGGAATTACTCCTGTACTTTCTTCTATTTCTAAAAATGTACCTGTTAAAGTTGTTTCCTCTGTTCAAAATGAAGGCAGTGGAATTGTTGTTCCAAATAGCTCTAATGTTAAATCTGTTTCTGATTTAAAAGGCAAACAAGTAGCAACTCCTGGAGTAAGCTCTATTCAATATATGCTATTAATGTATGCACTTAAAAATGCTGGAATTAGTATTGATGATGTAAAAGTTTCTGATATGAAAGTTGCTCAATTGGTTGATGCAATTAGAACCAATAAGTTAGATGCTATTGTTGCCTATGAACCTTATGTTACCCAACCTGTTGAAGAAGGTATTGGTGTAGAAATAGCTTCATCTCACGATATTTTACCTGGACACCCATGTTGTGTAATTGTTGCAAGAGAAGACTTTATTAAGGATCATGTTGATGCATTAAAGAAAATTTTAAATATCCATAAAGAAACTACTGATGAAATCAATGCAAACCCAGAAAAAGCAGCAGAAAGTTTACCTAAAGACTTATTTAATGTTGATGTAGAAAAAGTTGCAATGAAAAATGTTCAATTTACTTCTGGATTAGATGATTCATACAAAGACAGTGTTATGAAATTCCAAGACATTGAAGTAGAACTTGGTTTAATTAAAACTGCTTTAACAAAAGAACAAATATTTAAAGATATTTAAGATATTTGAAAATATTAAGATATTTAAAAATATTTAAGTTTTTTATTTTTTAATAGCTGTTAAAATAGCTATTAATTCTTCTTTTTTTCTTTTTAATTCTTGTTTTCATCTATAATATTATAAATATTATTCTATTCTCTCATTCTCTCAATTATTTTTACTAATCAGTAATTACAGCACATTAAATATTTAATGGCTCAACATGAGATTTAACTTCACGATCTCCAAATGCAACACCAAGTAAAACAACATTGTAATCTGTATATTGCAAATAGTATTTCTCATCCTTGATTTGGGAAACTGCTTTGTTTACCATTTTATCTAAAGATTCTGTTAAACCATATTTAATTTCAATAATAACTACAAGGTCTCTTTTTTTAAGAACTGCGTCAAGTCTACCTGTGGAAGTTAAAACTTCTCCTTCTATGAAAAATCCCATTAGTTTAAACCATGAAAGTAGCATACCATGATAAAAAGACTCAATCAAATCTCTTTTTTTAATATTGCCATATAATAAAGATGGAATACTGCTAATTAAATTATTAAATGAATTTTGTAATCCACTATTGTCCTTTTTAATAATTTCATCTAGAATTTTTTTAGACAATAAAACAACATCTTCACTATCATCGTTAGTATATTCTGTAATTATCGAAGCAAATAAAGAATCATTAACTTCTTTGTTTGGAATGGCTAATTTATATAGAGGAAGCTCACCTACAACAATATCTGCTTCTTTAATAGTTAAATAACCTGTTTGTAGCAATAATGTTGTGAAATTAAGCTTTTTCAAACGAAAATTAGGAAATGCCCCACGAATAGTTTTATTTGAATTAAATAGTGTATTTATATTGTTGTTGCTTAAATTGTTGTTATTTATATTGTTGTTATTTCTTATAAAATCTATTAAAAAAGAAGGTGTTCCACTTTCAAACCAATAGTTGTTAAATTGACCCTTGAAAAATAAGGATAATATGGAATAAGGATTATAAACTTTATTTTTCCCATCCCAAGAATAACCATTGTACCATTCTTTAATTAAAGATAATAAATCAGAGTTAGAAACATTGTTGTCCACACTAAATTTACTTATATGGTCTTTAAAATAGTATTCTAATTCTTTCTGAGTATAACCACAAATACATGGATAATCCAGTGTAATATCAGTAACATTGTTAAGACCAGAAAAAATAGATGTTTTAGAAAGTTTGGTGACACCAGTTATAAAAATAAACTGAATAAATTCCTCACTAGACTTTAAAATACCATAAAAATTGTTTAAAGTTTCTCTGTTGGCTTCTGCTAAATTATAATTTGTAATATTATCAATTATTGGTTTATCATACTCATCAATTAAAACTACAAGCTTTTTATTATATTTATTATGAATTTCTATGATTAAATTTGTAAATCTACTTTTTAAATTAGAGCCATAAAGTTCGACTGAAAAATTTCTTGCTATTCTTTCAATTAAATCATTTAAAGAGTTTTCTAGTTCATCAGAGCTAGTACCATCCACATTTAAATCTAAATGTATTACAGGATATGTTTCTTCCCAATCCCATTTGTCATAGATATATAATCCTTTAAAAAGTTTTTTATTACCCCTAAAAAGCTCTTTTAAAGTGCTGACAAAAAGTGATTTACCAAAACGACGTGGGCGTGATAGAAAAAACTTTTTACCTGGCTTATATATTTCATGGATAAATTTTGTTTTATCAACATATATGTAATCATTTTCAATTAAATTAGAAAATGTTCCAATATCCAAAGGCAGATCTTTCATAATAACCATTACTAATCGAGTTAGAAATTAAATACTGAATTAAAATTGAATATTTAATTAAAATTAAATGTTTTAAAAAATTAATTTAATTATAACTTATTATGATTTTAATGATTAATATAATTTTCCTTGATTTAAGAGAAATACAATAACTTTTAATATTTTGTTTTGCCATTGTTTTTTCAGCACAAAATTGGGCTTTTTTGTTATAAAATTGAAAAATTATTTTCAATATTATTTGTATTTCAGTTTTTGGTAGGTTTTCCTTTATTTTATCTTTAAAAAATGTGTTATTTTAGTTTTCTGGATAACTCTAATTCTTTTATTAAAACATTGAAGAAAAAAATTGCAAGATATGAGTATAGGTCACAAAATATTTTTTTAAATTTTATCTATTTTAAAGTTCTATTAAAATATTTTAAATTTATTATATCTCTGAATTTTAGTTTTAATTAATAAAATAATAAGTATTAAATTTAAATTTTAAATTTAAATAAAAATTAGATTATTAACTCAAATTTGAGCAAATCAAATTCTTCTTGAAAAATAATCGTGTCTCATCCTCGTATATAAAAAAATTTATTAAAAAAATAAAAAAAATTAAAATATAAAAAAACAACTATCCCTTATTTTTTCTTTGTAAATGTGACTTTTATAGTAGTAGATTTACCTACTCCTAAATTCTTAACACCAAGAGTTAAAGTATTACGAGCTTTATTATAGTTATAGTAAGCATTTCTAGGCACAACTGTTTTAATATACTTGAGAGAAGAAGAAATCTTTAAAGGTATAGATAGAGAACCTTTAGCAGTGCTTTATTTTTTATTGTAAATGTTCTTACTATCTTACGACCAGAAGATGAATCTTTAAAAGAATAGGTAATTTTAGGTTTTTTAACTATATATGTATATGTAGATATATCAGAATTACCCTCATAATGTGTTGCATAAAAGCTGATTTTAGAGGTTTTAGTAATTGTTATAGGTGTTGTATACTTTTTATAATTTCCATTTCCTATTTTATAGTATATTGTTCCCTTACTTGCAGTTAAAACAACTTTAATATCCTTTTTATATGTCCCAGTCTTGTAGTTGGCAGTAACTTTAGCTTTAACATTAGCAGTATTATTAATAACATAATCATTATTAATAAATCGACATTCTTTTTGAGTGAAATTGTTAGTAGAATAAATAGCTTTTCCTCTTTGCACACATTTATTGTCTGTAAAATCAGAACTTCTAATGTTCAAGCGACCACTATTGTATATTGCTCCACCATAATTATCTGCTTTATTCTTATTAAAAGTGCAATCAACTACATTAAAATTACCAATATTATAAATAGCCCCTCCATAACCATAATTATAATACCTACTCCCATTAACAAAAGCCTGATTATTAGTAAAAATGGAGTTACTTACACTAAAATTGCCACCATTCATATTAATGATAGCACCACCGTTATTATTTTTTTTAGAATTATTAGTAAAATTAGAACTGTTAACATTAAAATTGCCATAATTCTCAACACTAGAATTAATAGTAAAAATAGAACCACTAACACTAAAATTACCACCATTAATAATTCTAGCCAGAGTAAAAGTAGAACCACTAACACTAAAATTACCAGCATATCCATTAAGGATAGCAGCATTAGTAAAAATAGAACCACTAACACTAAAATTACCACCATTATTAACTTCAGCGCCATTAGTAAAAATAGAGCCACTAACACTAAAATTACCACCATTATTATAAACTCCAGTACTATTAGTAAAAGTAGAACCACTAGCACTAAAATTACCACCATTATTAATTCTAGCCAGAGTAAAAGTAGAACCACTAACACTGAAACTGCCACCAGAAGTAATATGCGAACTATTAAAAGTAGAACCATTTACAATAAAATTACCATGATTAATAATATATGAATTAGTTAATTCCATAGTAGAACTAAATTCCTTAGTAGAAATATTATATTTAGTAATAGAAATAAAACCACTTAGAATAGAGCCACCACTTAGACTAAAACTACCATTATTATAAATATTAGTGCAATCTGTTACAACAGTATGGGTCCCAGTAAAAATAGAGTCACTTATACTAAAACAACCAATATTATAAATAACACCATGACGATTTGTAGAAGGAGAATTATTAATAAAATTAGAAGCATTTACACTCATATTCCCCATATTAGAAATAGCACCACCACTACCAGAGAATAAATGAGAATAATATCCATTATTAATGAAAGTAGAACCAATTACACTAAAATTACCATCATTATAAATAGCACCACCACTATTTGCAGAATTATTAATAAAAATAGAACCACTCACACTAAAACTACCACCATTATAAACAGCACCACCACTACCAGAGAATAAAAGTACTGTCATAGTAGCCCATCGCAAACAAGAATTATTAATAAAAATAGAATCACTAACAATAAGGTTACCATTATTAGAAATAGCACCACCACCACTACCATTACCATTTTTGAAAGTTAAGTTCACTAATGTAACATTAACTCCTGAAGATATAGTGAAAAATCTATTTTCTTTTTGAGCATCAAGGATAACTTTATCTTTAGATTGTCCTACAATTTTTAAATTGTGGTTAATTGTTATTCCACTGTTGTTCTTACCATAGTAAATACCATTTTTAAGTATTATTGTATCTTCACTGCTTGAGTTGTCAATAGCTGTTTTTAAACCACCAGTAGTAGTATTGTCTATTGTTGTAGTTGTTGCATTGGCTGGAGATATTGCACTTATTGCTAAAATAGCTATTATTCCTATTAAAAGGCAAATTAAGACTTTTTCTTTATATTTAATTATTAACATTTAAATCATTCCTAAGTTTATTTTAAAGAAGAATATAAGATTATTAGTTTTTCCAAAACTCAACTACACATATTAAAATAATTAAATGATATGTGTAATTTTGTAAAAATGAGTTATAGGTATTTATTTCATATATAAATCAACATATATAAGTTTAATCAAAAAATAAAACCATTAGAAAACATGTGAAAAATAAAAAAAATGAATCACCCCCCCCCCCAGATATAAAAACTTGAAAAATACTTAAAATAAAGAGTAAAGTAAAATTAACTGAAAAAGAATAAAATACTTGACGATAAGATAAAATTGTTAAGAATATTAAAAAAAAATTATGTCTAAAAATTATTACAAATGGTGTGTGTGATTTATGGTGATTTTACCTTCTAAAGTTTTCAAAACTCAATAAAAATTCGCCATATGAATATTTATTGAAAATTTTGAGAATTAAATATTTTAAAATTAATAAGTGTATTTCTTTTAAAATAAAATGTTTTATTTTCTAATAGCTTTTGATCAAACTTTTTCTAAAAGTTTGTTCTAAAGTTTATTTTGAAAACTTGTTTCAAGCATTTAAACTCTCAATAGCTTATAATAACTTAAAATCTAAAAAAAAGAACTACCAAAGTTTTTTGACACATCTTTGAAATTTTAAATAAAAAAAAATAAATACAATAAACAACAAATTATTAAATATTTATTAATAAACAACATAATAATAAAATAATAATAATAATAATAATAATAAAATAATAATAATAAAATAATAAAATAATAACAGTAATAATAATGAAAAAAAATTTACAAATTTAGCTTTTTAGATTCTATTATTAACAATAAATAATATTTATCAAATTAAAGTACTAAAAATACTTAATATAGTATTTCTGTAAAAATGCATTCAAAAAATCTAAGAAAATATTTTGAAATAGAATGTTAATAAAAATATAAATGATATATAATTAAAAGAGGATTATAAAATGGAAACAAACAACATTGGACGATTGTCTTTTGATGTAAGTGTTTTTGAGGATTTAATAAATCAAAACAAGATTTATGTTGATAAAACTAAATTTATAAAACAAATGATGGATGAAAAAGGAACATACTATTTTTTATCACGACCAAGAAGATTTGGAAAGACATTATTCCTATCAACATTAAAAAACTTCTTTAAAGGAAATAAAAAATTATTTGAAAGTCTCTACATCTATGACAAATGGGATTGGAATGAAAACTACCCTGTAATACATTTAGACATGAGCAAACTAGTAAGTGAAAATAGAGAGCTGTTAGAACTAACGCTTGCAGATTATATTAATAAATTTGCCAAAGAATATAATATAAAATTAAATGAAAAATTACCTGTGCCTTCTAATTTTTCCAACTTAATCGAAGAAATACATGAAATTACAAACAAAAGAGTTGTAGTTTTAATTGATGAGTATGATGCACCAATACTTGATAATATAAACAATGCTGAAATAGCTGATGATAATCGTAGATTTCTACAAAATTTCTACAATGTATTAAAAAACAGTGAAAAACATCTTAGATTTGTATTTATAACTGGAATAACCAAGTTTGCAAAGACTTCAATATTTTCTAAATTAAATAACCTATTAGAAATCACACTGGATCCAAAATACTCAACTATCTGCGGTATAACCCATAAAGAATTAGAATTCTACTATAAAGACCAAATACAAGCATTGTCTAGAGAATTAGCTATTTCTTACAAAGAAGCTTTAGATAGAATTAATTTTTATTACGATGGTTACAGTTGGGATGGAGAAAGCAAAGTTTTTAATCCTTTCTCTACAATTACAGCATTTAAACAAAATAGAGTCTCTAGCTATTGGTTTAGAAGTGGAACACCAAGTTTTTTAACTGAAATTTTTAAAAACAGAAAAACTTCCATTGACTTTTTTAAACCAATTCTTATTAAAGAAACAGAATTAGATTCAATAAATCCAAAAAAAATCAATGAAACTGCTTTACTCTTCCAATCAGGATATTTAACCATATCTGAAACACTGATTAAAAACAAATCAATTCATTATATTCTTAAAATACCAAATTTTGAAGTTGAAACTGCATTTAAAGATAATCTTATGGATTTATACATTGACAAAATTGAATACAGGATTAAAAAATTCCAAGAAGATATTTGGAAAGATTTAATAGAGAATAATTGTGAAAATCTATCTAAAAAATTCAGGGCATACATAGGAGGACTACCATATTACATTAGACTCAGTAAGGACAATACAGAAAAATGGAAATTTTATTCTCTTATTTTTACAACCTGGGCAAGAACTCTTGGATTTGAAATCTCACAAGAGACCCCAATGGAAGATGGAAGAATTGATTTTGTGCTTGAAAACTTTGAAAAAGAGATAACAATGATTGTAGAAATGAAATACACAGAAGACCAAAATAAAAAGATAGAAACCTTAATCAAAGAAGGATTTAAACAAATTGAAAGGAAAAAATGCTGGTGGGCATACGACAATGAAGTTAAATTAATGACAATCGCACTAAAAGATGAATATATAGACAATGGCTTTATTACTCATGTTAAATGTAAAATAAAAGAAGTGCCTATTGACTAAATATTTAAGTATTTTTTTATTCGTTTATATGTGTTGTAAATTTACTTAGGTTTTACATTCTAAAATTTTTAAAACAATCACGATAAAAATTTTAAGCTTATCAGAGCTTTTTACTTGATTAAAAACATTTAACAGGAATAATTTGAAAAATAAAGATAATACAACTATTTTTAGCATGACATGATGTCATTTAATATTGTTTAACTTATTTCTTAGTTAATTCCTGTTGAAATTGTTTAAAATCGATAAGTTTAACTACTTTGGAAAGTGAATTCCAATATGGATCATTTAAATCGGAATTTAGTGGAATATTCATTGTAATCACCAAATAATAATATATTTCATCATATTTAAATATTTAAACTTAATTGACCCTTAATTTAAACTTATAAAATTATATAACCGTATTTTTAAACATAATGATATAAATTTATCCCAAAATTAAATTCTCATAAATTAAATAAATGGAATAGTACTATTAATTTAATTTTTCAGAAACTATGATTTTAAATGTCTCTGGAGAAATAACTTTTGCATTTTCAAAAGGGTATTTTTCTAATCGATTCATATCAACTAAATCTTGTGAAATCATATTAAATACATTAGAATTGTTAGGTGAAAAAGAGTCTTTAATCACACAATAATAATATTTAGTACAATTATATAGGAAAGATTTCATCTGATCTGATTCATCATTGAGTAAATTTTCTTTTTCGCAATAATCATCTATCATATGAGGTAGTATGCAGTATACAGTTTCAAAAGATTTAATTTTAAGTTCTTGTTGAAAAATTTTAATTTTTTCTTCGTATCTTTCTCCATCATATTTTATGTGTTTAAATTCAACGAAAATTAACTTTAACTTGTTTTTAGAATAAAAATAAAAAATACCATCTACACTACTATGTTGGCAATGCGAACTATTTTTTCCCTTTAATTTTTTATGAACTTTTTTGCTAAATTTATCTCCAGAATATAATTTAACTTTAGAATTAACAACCGATCTAGGATTGGTTTCTTTAGACTTCGAAAGGGTAGTTATTTCTTTATAAATCTTTTTATTATTATGATATGATTTTATGAACTTTTTAAAAAGGTCTTGATTAATAATAATCCCCCTAATTACATGTGTTTAGATAAATTTTTGCCACGAAATTCATTAAGGATATTATAAGGATTTCCTAAATTCTTATATATTGTACTAATCTCTTGGCGTTCAACATTATTAAAAACATATTTATTAACATTTTCATCAAGAGTTGATAAATAAAAATTAGTTTCATCTGCTATTCCATAATATTCAGAAAATACTTCAATAGCTTCAATAAATTGAGGACTATGTGAATTAATATAAAAGTGAATCTTTTTATCTCTAGCTAATAAAACGATAATCTTTGCAATCTCTAACTGCCATTCAGGGTGTAAATGAACTTCTGGTTCATCTAATATTAGGAAACTATTAGTGTCTATTTTACTATTTAACAATGTTTTTAGAATTCCTATGGTTTTAATCCCTGATGCAGTATTTCTGATTAGATATTCTCCGTCTGATGTTTTGTAGGTAATTTGTTTTGATATTTTGTTAATATCAAATCCACCATCTATCATTTTATCAATTAATTCCATATGTTCACCTGGGCTAAGTAATTTTGTTTGCATTGCATCAAATTCTTGATGATCAATAGTAGAATATAATCGATTTAATAAAGACTTTTGATGGTACAACCAATTTTGGTTTGTATTATATTTTTTAAGTCCTACAGCTCTTTTATTTTCCAAATCAAAAATGTATGGTGTTTCAATATAAAATACATCATTAATTGAAAATTTTTCTTTATGAAATGTAATGGATGATTCTTCAAAAGGAAAATTAACAGAAAAGTCTAAGCTATTGTCATTAGTAGATAAATTAAGCTTTGAGTGATAATTTCTAAAACTTGTATTGTCTTCAAATTCTAAAGAAATCATCTGTTTAAATATTTCAGATCTTCTTTTTGCTGGACTCTTTTTTAGCTCAAAATATTTTTCAGAAGATTTTATCAAATTTTCAAAATTTTCAGACTTAATTTCTTCACTATTAACTTCTAATAATTTTTTAAAAATGCTCTTAGAACTTTCCTCATCATCTATTTCAATTTTATCAAATGTTTTTCTTAAGATATCCTGTAATTCAGAATACTGTTTATTTTCATCAAATCTCCAAAGATGTGATCGAATGTTACGATAATAGTCAGTTAAATTATCATTATAAAAATTAATTCCCTCTGGAGAAATAGAAATTAAAAATGAATATAAAATTTTACTAGCAGTACTTTTACCACTTCCATTGATACCTGCAATGACATTTATCTTGCTTAAATTCATATTAAGCTTATGTATAGGTCCAAAATCTTCAATTTTAAAAAGCAAATCATTCATTTTATAACAATCCTAAATAAAGTATGTTTTAAAGTTAACTCATACTTTAATATATTACTTCATTATATAAATAATTTTCAAAATGTTCAAATTTATCTCAATCTTTTTTAATGTTTTAAGTTCCGAAATATGAAAAGAACCCACCTTAATTTTTAGCAATGTTGTAAAAGTTGTTTAATGTACTTTAATATATTAATATTTTATTTATGAGCATCTACAATAACACATTTAATATTTTCTTTGCCTAAATTTTATAATAGATTTTATCCTCTTCCAACAGCTATTATCGTTACATTTAAACTTTTTTCTGCATAAATATACTCATCACCAATTAAACATTTTTATATTCTATAGAACCACTTAAACAATTATTTTAAAACATCCACTTCTTGCTGATGTCCAAAGATTTTATTCAATTGAATTTTCTTAATAGATTTTTAACTTTTTTTGAATTTTATTTAGTGCATATAGCAGTTAATAATCATTATTTTTAAACTTTACGATTTAAATTATAAATAAAAAGTTATATTGAAATTTAATTCATTTTTCATCTAAGTATTTAAAATAATGCTAAATAATGTTAAAGTAATATTAAAATAATGTTAAATACCCTATCAAAAATGTGCATCTTAAATTTTGAATAATTCTTCATTCTTTTACTAAAAAATTGAAGATGTCTCATGATTAAAAATTTTAGAGATTTGAGGAAATCAACTCTTTTTAAAAAAGAATTAAATACTTCATAGTTACTAGTTTCATTGTATTCTGTAAAGCTATTTTTTGATAATTTTATAATTTAAATTTTACTTAATATTAAATCTTTAAATCTGAATTAAACTAAATTATGACTTTAGTAAAAACAATCATGAGACATCTTTAATTATATAAAAAAAATGAAAAACTAAAAAATAAAAAAAATAAAACACTTATTTAATGACCATATTAAAAAAAAGATATTTATAAAATAAAAGTTATATATTGTATCATAATGTAACTATGCTTTTTTTGTTAAAAATATTTAAAATTTTAAATTTGTTAAATTTGTTAAATTTATTAAATTTATTAAATTTTTAAAACTAATTTAAACAAGTATTTGATTCAGTATTTAATTTAGTATTTAAGTTAATGGTGCTTTATTTAAGTTTAAATAAAAATTTAGAGTAATTATACATGATTAAAAATTTTCATATTCAAATCGAAATAATAATTTCTATTAAAAAATCTTTTTGTGGTTAAATGAAAATTAAAAATAAATTTCTTCCACTAATCATTCCCATAATCATAATTGTGGTTTGGATAATTGGAACAAGCATTTTAAAATTAGTTCCAACTTTTGTGGTTCCAGATCCCCTAACTGTCTTTGACTCTGGTGAAGAATTGATTTTCTCTGGTAGATTACTAAGGGATACAATAGATACTTTATTTAAAGTTCTTTTAGGTCTTTTAACTGCATCTATAGTAGCTATTCCTCTTGGAATTCTTTTGGGCTCATCATCTAGACTTGAAGAAATGAGTAAAATAATTGTAGGTGTTTTAAGGCCTATTCCTCCTGTGGCGTGGATTCCATTTTCTATTTTATGGTTTGGAATAGGAACAGCTCCAGCCATTTTCATAATTTTTATGGGGTCAGTTTTCCCAATACTTATTTACACATTAGACGGAGTAAAAAGAACAGATAAAGTTTTAATTGAAGCAGGAGAAACTTTAGGTGCAAATAGGTTTCAAATATTAACAAGAATTATTTTCCCTGCAGCCATTCCTACCATTGTATCTGGTCTTAAGGTGGCTGTTGGTATTGGTTTAATGTGTACAGTATCTGCTGAAATGATTGCATCAGACAGTGGACTTGGTCATTTAATTATAAATGCAAGTAATCTCTTTGATACAGGTGCAACAGTTATTGGAATGGTTACAATTGGAATTATTGGATTAATGTTTGATTTTATTTTTAGAAAAATTGAGGGAAAAGTATTTTGGTAAGGATTGGTGAGAGTTTTGTCAATAGAAATTAAAAATATCTACAAATCATTTAAAACTCATGACAAAGAGATAACTGCTCTTTCAAATATCAACTTAAATATAGAAACTGGAGATTTTATCTGTATCCTTGGTCCATCAGGCTGTGGAAAGACCACCCTTTTAAGATTAGTAGGAGGTCTTGAAATTCCAGATAAAGGAGAAATTTATGAAGATGGAAGCATTATAACTGGACCTTCAAGAGAAAGAGGATTTATATTTCAACAATATTCATTATTTCCATGGCTAAATGTCTTAGACAATGTAATGTTTGGTTTAGAAATAGGTGGTTCAGCAAAAGAAAAAAATATATACCGAGCAAAGACATATTTAAAAGCTGTTGGTTTAGAAGATACAGAAAATCTCTATCCTCACGAACTTTCTGGAGGAATGAAACAAAGAGTAGCTATTGTAAGATCTTTAGTAAATAAATCTAAACGATTATTGATGGATGAACCATTTTCAGCCATAGACATGCAAAACAGACATAAACTGCAAGAGGAGCTAATTAGAATTTGGAAAAAGTCAAACAACACAATCCTATTTGTAACACATGATGTTGATGAAGCAGTGTTTTTAGCTGACCATATTATTTTAATGGGTAAAAATCCAGGTTATATAAAAAAAATTTATAAGAACACTCTCGAAAGACCAAGAAAAAGAGAAAGTGAAGAATTCCTAAAAGTTCAAGAGAAAATAATAGAAATCCTTGATGAATAGGAGACTTTTGAATTTAAAATAAAATAAATCATTAGAGTTAAATTTATGAAAAAATATTGATATGTAAAAAATAGAAAAAATAAAATATTTAATAACTAATAATTAAAAAAAAAAAAAAAAAAAAAAAAAAAAAAATGATTAGTAAGTAAAAATATAAAATATTAATGATTAATAATTAAAAAAATAAATAATAATTAAAAAATATCAATACGAAAAAAATAAACAATGAATAATTAAAAAAGGTTATAAAATGTGGGATTCTAATAAAGATTATAGATTATTAATTGCTCAAAAATCAAAGGATTTATTTGAAAGAACTATTGAAAGTGGTAGTTTTAGAGGACGTTGGAATAAAAAAATGGCTCGAGAAATAGCTAGAAACTTAAATACTGATTTTCAAACTCTTTTATATTCATATATGGAACCAAAAGACATGGCAAATTCAAAAGATGTTGAAGAGATAATATCTAAAGCTCATGAATTAATAAGATACCTTGGTGGAGAGGACTGGTATCATATCTTTTTAAGAGAAGCTAAAAAAGAAGATAAGGAAAAAACAGAAGAATCCGTTGCTAAAGTAAAGTTCTTCCTTAGAACACTTTTAGGATTAAAAGATAGATTGGCTCATGGACCTATAAATGACCCTATAATAGGAATAGATATTATTGTGGGAGAAGTTATGAGTACAACTAAACATCCTAATGCTGATAATCTTTTAATTACAAATATAAATATTAATAATCAAGCCATAAAAGTTGTGACCAATGATTTAGATGTAAAAGAAGGAAATCGTGTTGGGATATCAATGCTTCCACCAGTAAGTTTTCAAGGAATTGTAAGTGAAGGAATGTTCCTTGGTTCAGGTGAAGGAATTTTAAAAGATGTTCAAGGCGAACTTGGTCAAATTCCAAAAGGTTTCCCAATTGAATCATTAAATGAAACACGAAATTTAATTGAAAGCTTTTTAAAATAGTTAACTCATTCTTAAGTTTTCACTGCAAATTCTATTTAGTTGAACTTCAATGGCTTCTTCTTCAGTTTTTCCATTAGCCATTAAGATTTTTCTTTCTTTTTCCAGTTTTTTTCCAATAAAGTCCATTTCATCTTCAACTTCTTTTTTGGAAAAATTAAAGTCCTTGTTTCTATTGTTTGAAATTTTTTCTTCATTGTAGAATATTTTAATGCTTTTAATTAAAAATTTTTCATAAACTTCATCATTTTCTATTTTTTTATTTAACTTAATTAAAATTTCTCTAAATTCTTTTTTAAAAAGTGTTTCTTCAGTAATTTTGAATTTTTGATTGTTAAATATAATTTCCTTTTTGTTTGACATTAAAGCCCACCTGAAATAATTTTTCTTAAAAAACTGTTTTTAAAATGTTTTTATAGAACTAAATTTATTTAAATGTGGTTAAAAGAAGTATTAAATGAAATATTAAATAATAAATAAAATAATAAATAACTATTCAAATAATAATTCATAAAAAGCAATAGGAAGAGGTATTTTAGAATAGATAAGATGAAAATTAAAAAATATATTCCTCTTTCCTATTGTAATCTTGACTATTTGAATCAAACTATATAAATAAATCTTATTTTTGAAAAAAAAATTTATAAAAATATAAAAAAAGAAATAAAGATATAAAAAAATATATCTTATGTTTTTTTTAAAAAAATTAGAAAAATATACTTGATATAT
>NZ_LWMV01000168.1 GCF_001639295.1 Methanobrevibacter curvatus
TAATAAACTAAAGAATAGATATAATCATTATAAATAATAAATATAAATAATAAATCTTATATATGTAGATTTATATATATAAATTTTAGAAATAGGATAGAAATAGGAAAATAAATATTAAAATGGTTTTTATAAATATAAATTTATATTTTACAAAATAAATTAAAAATTTTTTATTAATCCAATAAATAAATAAATAATTTTTTTTTTTATTAATTTAGGGGTTTTTATGGCAAGTTTGGGGAAATCTTTTGCAGGTGGAATTTTACTAATTATAATGGGCATTATTATAATTGTACAAACAATAATCTTCCATTTTAAAGACATTTTTATGTTTGTTGGTATCATAGTTCTTATTGTAGGTGCTTTTTTAATTTTCTCTGGAGTTCATGCTAAATCTAAGCTAAAAGTTCCTAAACTTAATACTAAAGACAATAATCATAACCAAGGTTTTGATTTTGGGAATAATAATAAAAACAAGTCTTCTGATATTAGTTTAAGGAAAAAAATTCCCCCAATTTTATCTAAAAATGGTAAAAATAGTCAAAATTTTAATAATGGCAATTTAAATAAAGGAAGAAAAAAATCTAACAAAGTAAAAAAATTAAATAAATCTAATGGTTCCAAAGTTGTTAGCGACATTTTTTCACCTCCTCCAGAAGAAACTTATGTAAATGACAAAGAATTAATTATTAAACCTACATATAATAAACCTCATCCTATTTCTCGTCGTCCAAAAAAAAGATCAGTTCCTCTTACCTCTGTTGATTTGGATGATAGTAATATCCCTAATAATTTAAATAACAATCCAAATAATAATTTAAATAACAGATTAAATACAAACAATCAAAATGCTTCAAAAGATAATGAAATTTTAACTAAGCTTCAATCTGAAGATAATAATAATAATAATAATAATAATAATAATAATAATAATAATAATAATAATAATAATAATGGAAATGTTTCTTCTTCTGTTCCTGGTAGTAGTAATTATAATAAAAATAGCAAAGAAAATAATGTAGATAGCGAAAATGATAGTTATGTCTTATGTGAAAACAAATTTTTAACTACATTTAAAGCATTTGAACATATTGCTAAACGAGCCAATAAAGAATTATCTATTGAAACTATTAATTTAAAGTCAGCTAGTGAAGAATTTTTATCCACTTTGCTGTCATTAGATGTAAAAATTTTGTTAAAAAATTTTGATTTTAAAGATTTATCTTATGTGCTTTTATTAAGTTCTTTAATTGAACAAGGAGCAGAGGTAAGGGTTTCTGATTTTGTTAATACTACAAATATAATTGCTGATGATAATTATGCATTAATTATTTCAAGTAACGAAATAAATGATAATTTAGAAGTTGGGGCTCTTTACACTGATAAGAATCTTGTAGAAAATATTAAAAATTCGTTTGCTTCAACATGGGCAATTGCAAAAGTTTTAGAAATAAATTTGTCCCATGAATGATTTAATTTGTTATTTTTTGTTGAATATTTTTTAATATTTTATTTTTTAATATTTATTTTAATTAAAATTTTTTAAAACATTTTTAATGTTTTTTTTATATTTTAATTTTTTTTATTTTTATTGCTCTATTTTATTTTTATCTAATTGGAGGAGTATCATGGAAGTTAAATGGTTAGGACATTCAGCATTTCAAATTATTTCAGATAATGGAGTTAAATTATTAATTGATCCATTTATAAGTAACAATCCAAGCTGTTCTATTCCTGTTGAGGAAATTGATGCAGATTATATATTGTTAACTCATGGTCATTCAGATCATTTTGGAGACACATTAGAAATAGCTAACAGAACTGGTGCCACCACAATAGGAGTCCATGAAATTTCACTATTTGTATCAAAACAGGGTTTTAATACTATTGGAATGAATATTGGAGGTTATATTTTTATAAAAGACATTAAAATCACTATGTTAGAAGCAAAACATTCTGCATCTATTGATTTTACTGATGAAATTGTAGATGGTGGAGTTGCCTGTAGCTATTTAATTGAAAGTGAATCAGGTAAAAAAGTTTTCCATGGAGGAGATACAGGTTTATTTTCAGATATGAGAACAATTATTGGTGAAATTTATAAACCTGATTTAGCATTAATTCCAATTGGTGGGAAATTTACTATGGGTCCTTTTGAAGGAGCATTAGCTACAAATTGGATTAATCCTAAAATGGTTGTTCCTATTCATTATAATACCTTTCCTCCAATTGAGCAAGACACTACAATATTTTCTAACTTTGTATTTCAATTAAATCCAAATGTTGAGGTTATAATACTTAATCCAGGAGAACAGATCGATTTATGACAATTTATTATGTATTAAGTTTAATTTAATCATTTAAAGATTTAACTTAATATAGTTTAATATAAAGTTAGAATTGCATCATTAATATTATAATTCATGAATTAAGCAATGATTTTTTTAATATTTTTATTATTTTTATTATTTTTATTATTTTTATTTTATTATTTTATATTATTTTTTATATTATTCAGTATACTTTGAATTACTTTTTTTATAAATAATTTTAAAGTATCTTTATATACTATTAAATAAATAATTTTAATTGATAAAATTTTTTTAACAAATTTTGCTTATTGTTTAACTAGCCATTTTTTTTTAAAATAGCTTAAATGCTAGTTATTATTGTTAGTTATATTTTTATAAATATTTATGTGATAAAATGGGATTTTTTGATTTTATACGTAATTTCTTTAAAAAAAATAAAAAAATAGGATTAGGACTGTATGGTTCACCAAATTCTGGAAAAACCACTTTAGCAAATAAAATTGCTCAAGATTGGATGGGTAAAGAAATTGGTTCTGCATCTAATGTGCCTCATGAAACTAGGAAAGTTTTAAAAGAAGAAAAAGTAATAATTAAAAAAAATGGAAAAGAATTAGATTTTGATATTATTGACACTCCAGGAATTTCTACAAAAATAGATTATCATAATTTCTTAGAATATGGCTTAGAAGAAGAAAAAGCTAAAACAAGAGCAAAAGAAGCTACTAAGGGAATTATTGAAGCTATTAAATGGCTAGATGATGTTACTGGTGTCCTTTTAGTTATTGATTCAACTACTGATCCATTAACACAGACAAACATTACTATTGTAGGTAATCTTGAAGCACGCAAAATTCCATTTTTAATAGTTGCAAACAAGATTGATATGGAAGGTTCTAACACTGAAAGAATTGAATCAGTTTTTCCACAGCATAAAATTGTTCCAATTTCTGCATTAAATGGTGAAAATACGGATGAGCTTTATGAAGCTATGTTTAAGGAGTTTGCTTAGAGGGGTACTATGGAAGGATTAAAACTGGATTTTATATCTTTTGAAGCTATTGAAAATGCTACAAGCATGGAAAAAATTTACATGATTATAGAACGTGTAAAAGATGGTAGTGTTGTGGTTATGGAAGGTGGATTAAGCCCTGCTGAGAGAACTGAGCTCATAGAGACTACTATGAGAGAAATTGACATAGAAAAATTTGTAGGAATTGATGTTCATACTTTAGAAAAAGATGCAAAAGCCTTATTTGGACTTAAAAGAAAAAAACAAGTGGTTATAACTATAGTTGGTCCAGCAAATGTTATGCAAACTGTTAAAAAACAATCTAACTTATTGTCTGTTGTTGCAAAATTAGACAACAGCTAATTTTTTTTTTTTTTTTTTTTTTTTAAGATTTATATATGGACTATCATATGACTTAAATTAATTAATTTTAAGCTAATTTTAATTTAATTTTAAATTAATTAACTTTAAATAAATTTAAATTACTTTTAAAACTATAGTTTTAATCTTATCATTTCAAAAATTTTTGTGAGAAACTATGAATATTTGTGTAGAATGTGGAACTAAAATTCAAGATGGAGATATGTTGAATGGATGTCCTAAATGTGGAAATAAACGTTATAAGTTTATAAATCCAAATACTGAGAAGCGTAAAGCAGAAAAACTCGCAAAATCTAAAGATGAAGAGAAAAAAAAGAAAGAATCATCATTAGATAAAGCAGATGTTGAAAGTATAAAGGTTGAAGATAAAGGGATTTATGAACTAAATTTATCTAATGTATTAGAGGGTGAAACTGAAGTTTATTCAAGTAATGAGGGGCAATATAAAATAGATATAGGTTCTCTTTTACAAAAAAAGAAAAAAGATGATTAATTTTTGCTTTTTTTTAGATATTTTATAGCTTTTTCTTTATAGTTTTTATATTATTTATGTGTCATTTTCTATTGATTCTATGTCAAAAATTTATTATTTTATTTCAAGTCTTTTTTTCTTTTTCATTCTAATTTTATTTCTAGTTTTGGAATTATTACGATTTGTTTAACTGTTTTACTTATTATTTATTATTTATTTATTATTTATTTATTATTTATTTATTAATTTCTAATTATTTCACATTTTCCTGAGGGTAAGACTCTTACAACATCGTCTAAAGTAATTAAATTATTTTCATTAATTTTATGAAGAATCTCTTTAGCTATTTTTTCTTTTTTTTCATAACCTGGTCTAATTATTACATAATTTTTGGTGTGTGCTTTTAATGCATCTAATGGTCCAGCCATTATTTTTTTTCCTTGATAATCTACTATCCCAACAGCTATTTTTAAATCAGCACCACGAATATGATTTCTTTTTCCTCTCACTACAAAAGACCCTTTTGGAAGAAATTCACCAGATTCTGGACTTTTGCTAACCTGATTAGGATTTGTCCAATAAACATCTTGGCTTCCATAATTGTTTCCCCAAGCAGATGAAAATGAAGCTCCAAAAATGGCTGATTCTTTTAGTAGTTGATTTTTATTTTCATCATCTAATTCCTCTTGGCTTGTTTCTCCTAATTTTATTGCTACAGAAGGTGCACCATGCAAGTCTGCATGTAAATAAAGGTCATTGTTATCTAAGTGATTTTTAACAATATCTTCATTTGAATTGGCATCTCGTCCACCTATAACTAAAATTCCATTTGAAGAGATAAACCATCTTAGTTTTTCAAACCATTTTAAATCTTTTTTAACTCTTTTTTGTGGACTAGTAATTTTTTCAATCTCTATGGCTCTTTTGTCTTCCATTTTTTTAAGCTGGGCTTTAGTATTTTTAATAGCTATTAAAGCACCTTTTATTTTTCTTTTAGCTTTTTTAGCTTTTTCATAATAAATTTCAGCATTTTCTTCTATTGTTTCTTTTGAATCAATAAGTATTTTCATATCTTCAATATCAAGGATTAAATTTCCAAGTTTGTCTAAGGATTCAACAATTTGAGCTTCTTTTAATCCATCTTTTTTTGCTTTTTTCAAAATTTTTCCTATATCTATCCATGGATAGTCATTTTCTCTTGCAGTCTTTATTGTTTCTAATAAATTTTCTATTTCGCTATAGTGGGTGTAAAGAATGTCTCCTTTTGTTTTAGATAGAATTATAGTATTTTCAAAGTCTTTTAATGTTTCTTCTTGGAGTTTTAGTCTTTTTTCAAATTTATTTACTTTTTTGTTCCATACATTTTCTTTTGTTGAACTAATTTCAGCATTTATCTTTGAAGAGTAAAACTCATCTGTAGCTTCGTTAAAGCTGCCATAGTACTTTTTATCAAATTGTTTATAAAATTCAATGTCTATTGGAATGACATCTTTTGATTTTTTAGCTATTTCTCTTTGTAATTCTTTTTCATTTTCATTTAAATTTTTATTTGAATCTTCATTTAGATTTTTATTTTCTTTTTGTCCATTTACTTTTTCTTCTTTATTAGTATCTATCTCTAATTTTTCTTTTAAAACAATATTTGCTTTGAAATTTCTTTCTTTCAACGGTTTAAACACATCATTTATTGAATCAAATATAATACTTATCTCATTATTGTCTAAGCTTTTAGCAACCTTGTTTTTATTTATTCTTGATTTAATAAGTATTTCTTCTGAATAAATGTGTCCAAATCCATTTTTCGCTAATGTTCTTATAATATCGTCATCTGAATTTTTAAATAAGTCATATAATTCATTTATTTCTAAATTTAATGGATTTATTCCTTTTTTTGGAGGGTATTTGTATTCTTTTTTTGAACTAATGTCTCTATCACTCCACAACTTCCTTTTTAAAGGCATTATTATTTGGTTATTTTCATCTAAGAGTATTATGTTCCCTTTAGCAAATAGCTCTATTATTAAAGTATAACTTACATCCTTTTTCATTTTAATTTCTACAATCCTATCAAAATAATGTTGATTAATGCTTGTTATATGGGCTCCTTTCAAACGTTTTCTCAGTAACATAGGAAATGATGGAGGAATTAAAGGATTTTCTATTGGATATTGAGTTTTATGGATTCTAACTCCAGATTCTAAAACAAGATCAACCCTTCCAATTCCTTTAGCATTAAATCTCATTACCACAGTATCTTTATTTGGTTGAAAAGACTTATCTACCCTACTTCCAACTAATATATCATTTAATTCATGAACTATAGTAAATATATCCACATTAGACATTGATTTCATAATTACACTTTTTTTTATTCTAATTCTCCTTAAAAAACATTTATTCTTAAACTATATTTCATTCTTTTATTGTTATATACTTTTTTGAATTTATAATTTTTTAAATTTAAAAATTTTAAATTTAAATTTTTTAAAATTTAGAGTTTTCAATTTTTTAAATTTTTATAGAAAAATATTTATCTATTTAATTAATATAATAGTATTGAATAAACTTAATTTCTTGCATGTTTTGTTTTAAAAGAATTTTTTTATTAATTTTTTAATTTTTTAAGTCCAATTAAATTTATTTTTTTTCTTTTTTATTGGTTTATTTGGTGTTTTTATGTTTAAAAATATATTAGTTCCAACTGATGGGTCTAAATATGCTCAAAAAGCTGAAGATATAGCTATTGAAATGGCTTTTAAATATGATGCTAAAATATCAGCAGTATTTGTTTCATCACAGAATTCAACAGAGTTTTATGAAGATTTAGAAAATGATGGAGATAGAATTCTTCATAATGTTACAGAAAAAGCGAAAATTTTTGATGTTGAAGTTGTTGAACATTTGATTTCTGGGGATCCATTAAGAGATATGAAAATAATAGCTGCTCAATCAAAAGCAGACATTGTTGTAATTAGTCCATATGGGTCTAATCAGCATGACTATCAAAATAAAGATGAATGTTTATTTATAGGTAGTGTAGCTGATAGAATAATAAAAACATTTAAAATTCCAATTTTATTGGTTAAATAGAGTTAATTTCAAAAATTTTTATTAATTTCTACTTATTTTTATCTATTTCTACTTATTTTTATTTAATTTATTCATTAATTATTTTTAATTAATTTATAATATTTTTATGAATATAATTATTTATATCATGAAATACAATTATTATCTACTAAATATTTATTTATTATTTTAAGTTTTTTTTTTTTTAATTTAATGTATTTTTATAAGTTAAATTTTTAAGGTGATAAAATGGCAAAATTTAAATGCAAAGTCTGTGGATATGTATATGATGAGGATAATGGTGAAAAAAGAAGAGATTTAGCGGCTGGAACAAAATGGGATGATGTACCTGATACTTTTAAATGTCCTTCTTGTGGAGCACCTAAAAAAAGTTTTGTAGCAATTTAAATGATTTTTTAGCTTTTTTTTTTGATTATTGGCTTGAATTAAAAAAATTTTTAAAGGTGATTATTATGGTAAATGTGTGTACTTTATGCGGATATGAATACGACTCTTCAGTTGGCGACCCAGATAATAGTGTTGAATCAGGAACTGCTTTCAGTGATCTTCCAGATGATTGGGTTTGTCCAATGTGTGGAGCAGAAAAAACAATGTTTGCTGAAAAATAAAAATTATTTTGTTATTAGATTTATTGTTTTTTTTTATTTTTCCTTTTTTTCTTTTTTTTATTATTTGAATTATAATATTTTTTTCTTTTTTTAATTTCTAGTTTTCTTTTAGGCTGTAGAAACTATAGATATTTTTAGCTAAAAATTTAGAATAAATAAAGGAGTTTAAGTTACATTAGCTTTAAAAAATTATTTGTTGGTTTTTAAAAAGAATTTATAAATTATAAACTTCTTCTGGAGGGACAATAGCTATTTCATGCTTTTTTAAGATTTTAATAAGTAAATCTAAGTCTTTAGCTTGGAGAAGTAAAATAGCTTTTTCCGTTTTTTCATGTGTGAATGCATAAAGATATTCTAAATTAATATTATTATCTGTTAATATTTTTAATACACTAGAAAGCCCTCCAGGTGTATCTGAGAGCTCAACGCCTACAATTGGAGTTATTTTTACAATAAACTGCTTTTCTTCTAAAAGCTTTTTACCTTTTTCAGGATCATTTACAACAATTCTTAATATTCCAAACTCAGATGTATCAGCTAATGAAAGAGCTCGAATGTTTATTTTTCCAGTAGCTATTGTATTTAACGCCTCCCACAATCTACCTTTTTGATTTTCTAAAAATATGGATAATTGATTGATTTTCATTTTTTATCTCCTTAATTTTTATTTTTAAATTTTTTTAATCTTACTATTTTTTTTTTTTAATGACGTATTTTTTATAAAATAAAATGATTTATTTTTCAAGTAATTTTTGATCAAACTTTTTTTTAAAAAAGTTTGTCATTAATGTAAATTCCTTTTGTCAATGACTCTAACTGCTTTTCCTTCGCTTCTAGGAATACTTTTTGGACTTACAAGAGACACTTTTACTCTCAAACCAATTTCATTAAAGATATAATCTTCAATTTTCTGTTTAATATTAATCATTTCTTTAACATCGTCTGAGAAAAGATTTTGTGAAGCTTCTACTTTTACTTCAATTTCGTCCATTAAATGGGGTCTTGTAACAATGATCTGATAATGTGGCTCTATATTATCTATTTTAAGTAATGCTTTTTCTATTTGTGATGGGAAAACTGCAACACCTTTAACTTTTATCATATCATCGCTTCTACCAGTTATCCTTTCTATTCTAGCAGTATTACGGCCACATTCACATTCTGCATATGAAATAGTTGTTATGTCTTTTGTTCTAAATCGTATAAGTGGCATTCCTTCTCTTTCTAAATTAGTCAAAACCAATTCTCCTTCTGTTCCTTCATTTAATGTGTTTCCACTTTCAGAATCAATAATTTCTGGGTAGAAAAAGTCTTCTTGAAGATGTAACCCTTCTTGTATTTTACATTCAACAGCTACTCCAGGCCCCATTAATTCTGTTAGTCCATAAATATTGTATGCTGGAGCTTTAAAACGTTTTTCTATCGATTTTCTCATTTCATCTGTCCATATTTCAGCACCAAATCCAATGGCTTTTAAGTTGAGATTATTAAAGTCAACATTTTCTTCTTCAGCTAATTCAGCTAAATACATTCCATATGATGGTGTAAAAATCATAATTGATGTTCCAAAGTCTTTCATAATTTCTATTTGTCTTCTACTTTGTCCAGTTGAAATTGGGATTATTGTTGCTCCAATTTTATGAGATCCATAATGGACTCCAAATCCTCCTGTAAATAGCCCATATCCATGTGTGTTTTGAATAATATCTTCATCATCTGCACCCATCATTGTTAATCCTCTAGCTATTACTTCACCCCAGTTTTCTATATCTTTTGAAGTATAACCAGAAACAACAGGTTTTCCCGTGGTTCCTGATGAAGAATGAACTTCAATTATTTTTTTTCTATCAACTGCAAACATTCCAAATGGATAACTTTCTCTTAAGTCGTCTTTTGTAGTAAATGGAAGTTTTTCAATGTCTTTAAGAGTTTCAATATCTTCAGGATAAATTTCATATTCTGTGTATTTTTTACTATAGTAGGGAACATTATCAAAGACATTTTTAATAGTTTTTTGCAATTTAACAAGTTGTAGTTCTTTTATTTCTTCTCGAGAAGCACATTCAATTTTTTTATTCCATATCATTCATATACCTTCGATTTTATAATAATTTAACATCAGTTTTATATTATTTTACATCAATTTATATTAATTTTATAACATTAAAAAATATATAATTTATTATTTATATTAATTTTCATTTTTTTATCGCTTCTGTCAATTTAAGAACTTTGATTTAAAATTGTTTATTGTTTATTTTTTATTTTTATTTTTTTTATTTTTTATTTTTTTGACAAATATGATGATTTTTTTTTATTTTTATACATATTTTTATATATATTATGATTGAAGTTATTACTTATATTAAAAAATATAAAAATGATATTGCTAGTTTTAAATAATTATTATAAAGAAAATTAACTATAAAAAGACATTTTTACAAAATATTAAATTAAAAATAAATAATATAATTTTATTCATTATAATAAAATTGATATTGTAGTATAATAATAAAGTTAATAGTATATCTAATTAAAATTAGAGTTAAAATTAGAATTAAAGTTAAATTAAAGCTAAATTAAAAAAATGTGAAAAAATGACTAAATTTAATGACAGTTTATCTATTAGAGGAAATGTACTTAAAAACAGGATTGTAATGTTACCAATGAGGACATTTTCTTTTAATGGGGATGAAGGGAATTTTTATGGTCAAGAACATATTGATCATTATACTAAAGCAGCAAAAGGAGGAACTGGACTTATAATATTAGAAGCCACAGATGTTTCTGGAGTTTTAACAGAGGAGAATCAATGGACAAAATATTGTCAAAATGTTTTAAAAACCATTGCATACAATACAAAGTTTTATGGTGCTAAGGTAATGATGCAACTTTTCTGTGGAGGGGATAAAACAGTAGATATTAATAAAATTCCTAAAGAAAATATTGAAAAAAAGCAAAAAGAGATGCTTGAAGCAGCGATAAAATCTTATAAATTAGGTTTTGATGGTGTAGAATATCATTTTGCTCATGGTTTTTATTTATGTAAGTTTTTAGACTCAAGAGAAAACAAGCGTGATGATAATTTTGGAGGAAGTTTAGAGAAGAGAATTAAAATTTTAACTGATATTTTAGCAAAAATCCGTGAAAACACAGGAGATAACTTTATAGTTGGTGTTAGAATGGGATTATATATGCCAAACAATGAAGAAGGCATTGCTACAGCTAAATTACTTGAGGAAAAAGGTGTTGATTTTTTAGATATAACTTTTGGAATGGAAGAGCCAGCAAACAATGTGCCTTCTGATTTTGAATTAAGTCATATAGCTTATTCGGGATATATTATTAAACAAAATGTAAATATTCCTGTTATAGGTGTATATCATCTTAGAACACCTGAAGAAATTGAAATACTTTTAAAAAATGAATATGCTGATTTGGCAGGAGTTGGTAGAGGGATATTGGCCGACCCTGATTTTACAAAACATCTCTCATATAAAAAGGATTTAAAGAAATGTCTTGGATGTAATCCTTGCTTTTGGTATGAAGACCATACTAAATGCCCAGCACATACTATTCACAATATTTTAAACAAGTAAACTTAATTTAAACTATTAACAGAATTCATTAAGAAAAGTAAAGAAGATCATAGATTTTCTAATTTGTCTTGGACAAGTAAAGAAAAAAAAGAAAATATTTAATCGGCAAAGCTGTTTTTTCATCAATTCTGTCAAGTTAAGGAATTTTTAATATAATTTTCATGATAATTATTATAAATTGAAATCCTTGTATATAATCAATTTAAATCTTTTAATGAAACTAATGATAATTTTGAAAAAGATTTTTCTTAAGTTGACAGCATTGTTTTTTCATAGAAAAATATAAATCATATAAAAAATATATTTTATTAAATATAATTTTTTAGTATAGATATCTATATATAATTATTGTCTATAATTGTTGTCTATATATTATTAGAGGCATTTTTAATTATTTAGATTACTTTATACTTTTTTTAAATTTATAAATGATTTATGCATATTAAATACTTACTAATGACAGTTGTTGATAAAATGAAAGGATTATGGAAACTTCAATTAAGATTATGGATAGCAATGGCATTGTTATTTGCATTAGTATATGCAGTTGTCATTGTTGTAGCATCATTTTTGGGTATTGGATACTTCCAAGTATATCCTGCTTTAGGAATTATTATTGTAGCTGTTCAATATTGGCTTGGACCAAAACTTGTTGAATGGTCAATGAAAGTAAACTATGTAACAGAAGAACAGGCTCCTGATTTACATAGAATTGTTAGGGATTTAGCAGCTATTGCTAATATCCCTAAACCTAAAATTGGTGTTTCTGAAACTCCTGTTCCTAATGCATTTGCTTTTGGAAGATATAAAAGAGATGGAAGGGTTTGTGTAACAAGAGGACTTTTAAATATTCTAAGAGAAGATGAGGTTAAAGCAGTTTTAGGTCATGAATTAGGTCATATAAAACATAATGACATGATTATAACAACAATAGCTAGTGGAATTCCATTAATTTGTTACTATGTTGGAATATCATTTTTATTTTCACGAAGAGATAATGGTGCAGGTGTAATAATTGGTATTTTAGCATGGATAGCTTATTTTATAGGGCAGTTAATTGTTTTGTTCATCTCAAGAGTGAGGGAGTACTATGCAGACCAAGCAAGTGTTGAGTTTGGAAATTCACCAGATAAATTGGCTTCCGCATTATATAAACTTGTTTATGGTGCATCTCAAAGTGATAAAGAAGCTATTAAAGAAGTTAAAGGTAGTTCTGCATTATTTTTAAATGATGTTGGAAACTCAGACTTTGACATACATGAGCTTTCTCAAATAGACACTGATGGAGATGGAAATATTTCTCCATCAGAGCTTGCACAATTAAAATATAGAAAATTAAATCTTTCAACTTGGACTAAGTTTAAAGAGGCATTTTCTACACATCCCAATATGCTTAAAAGAATGGAGCGTCTTTCAAGGCTTCTCTAATTTTCTTATTTTTTTTAACCTTTATTTATTTATAACAAACTTTTAGAAAAAGTTTGATCAAAAGCTATTAGAAATAGAGCATTGTATTTTATAAGTAATGCTTTTATTAATTTTAAACAAACTTTTAGAAAAAGTTTGATCAAAAGCTATTAGAAATAGAGCATTGTATTTTATAAGTAATGCTTTTATTAATCTTAAATCTGTAAATGAATTATTTAGTTTTTAAAGTAAAAAAGTATTTAAATATAAATTTTTCAATATTCTGGTGTTATATGTCATTTGTTAAAGATAAAATGTTTGTTATTCCTGCTGTTGATATTAAGGATGGAAATTGTGTTCAATTGGTTCAAGGTAAACCTGGCACAGAAATGGTTAAAATACCAAATCCTGAACTTGTTGCTCTTGATTGGGAAAATCAAGGGGCTGAAATTCTCCATATTATTGATTTGGATGGAGCTATTCATGATAAAACTAATTTAATGGCTATTAAAAATATTTTGCACGAGGTTTCAGTTCCAATTCAGCTTGGTGGTGGAATTCGTTCCATTGATTATGCTAAAACACTTTTAGATTTAGATATTAATAGAATTATAATTGGAACAATGGGAATTAAAAACCCTGAAATCATTACTGAGCTTTCTGATGAGTATGGCTCTGACAGAATTATGATTTCATTAGATAGTAAAGACAACAAGGTTCTTATTAAAGGTTGGGCTGAAAACATAGATAAAAATCCATCTCAGTTGAGTAAAGAATTTGAAGTGGCTGGTGCAGGAAGTATTTTATTTACAAATGTTGATGTTGAAGGTTTAATTAATGGCTTCTACATTAATCCTTTAATTGAACTTCTTAACTCTACAAAACTTCCAATAGTTTATTCTGGTGGAGTAAGTTCTATTGAGGATTTAAAAGAGCTTAAACGTTCTAAGGTTAATGGTGTTGTTATAGGTTCAGCATTGTACAAAAATAAAATAGAGTTTAAAGAAGCTTTAAAAACTAAATAATCTCTTTTTTTTGGTGGAATTATGAAAATAGTTATGGCAACAGGCACATTTGATATTTTGCACCCAGGACATGGACTATATCTTAAAAAAGCAAAAGAATTGGGGGGAAGTGAAGCTAAATTAGTAGTTGTAGTTGCACGTGATTCTACTGTTAGAAAGAGAAAAAGAGTCCCTATAGTTGATGAAAACCAACGTTTAGAAATGATTAAAATGTTAAAATCCGTAGATGAAGCATATTTAGGTCATAATACAGATATGTTTAAAATAGTTAAAGAAATTAAGCCAAATATAATAGCTATTGGCAATGATCAAGAGTTTGATACTTCTAAATTACAAAAACAACTTGAATTAAATGGAATAGCAGTGGAAGTTAAAAGAGTGGACGATTATAAAAAATCTGAACTTGATAGTTCCTGTAAAATCATTAAAAAAATAAAAAACACAGACTTCCAACATTCATTGAGAAATTGTAAGTAATTTAATTAAAAAAAGCATTAACTTAATATACAATTCAAAGCAAATAGCTAATAATATAAAAAAAGTAAGTTAAATATCACCTATTTTAAATCAATAAAAATAAATTAATAAAATAGATGAATAGAAATAGATTAATAGAAATAAATTTATTATAAAAATAAAGTTTAAAAGAAGTTATTAAAAAATTAACTAAAAACAAACTATTAAAAATAAAATATTTTAATATAAAAAATTTAAATTAAAGAACTTATGAAAGCTCTTTAATTATGTGTTTGGATAATCTTTTAGCTAAAGCAAGAATAGCTATTATTGGAGGAGCTCCTGGTGCTTTTGGGATTACACTGGCATCACCAACATACAGCCCCTCTACTTCTGTTTTTAGGTCTGTGTCAACTATTTCTCCAATTGCTGCTGTTCCTCCTGGATGTGAAGCTCTTAGGTGGGTTGATGTGAATGTTGAAGGATCAACACCTGCTGCTGTTAAAATAGCTCCAGCTGTTGCAGCACCTTCAGATAAAAATCTTATGTCTTTTGTTGTATTTTCTTTAATAACTTCGCCATTTATAACTCTTCCAAGGGTGTCATCAGGTATTTTAACCATTATGCTTAAAATATCCCCAGTTCCTATTCCTTCTGGAACATTTTCCCCTATAAACATTGAGTAATGAGGTGCAAGAACAAAGTTCCTACCAAGATGTAATGCATTCATTAAAACTTCGCTGTTGTAATTAATATTATCTATTTTTCCACCTATAGAAACAAATGGATCTACAAATAGCTTTTCTCCAGCTTTAATTCCTATTTTTTGAAGTAAAGTTGCTGAGTTAATAGCTCCTGCAGATAAAATCACTAAGTTATCTTCAATAATTTTTTCTCCATCTTTTGATTTTACTTTAACTCCTTTTACTTGACCATCCTCTTTGATTATGTCTATTACTTCATGATCATCAAGTAATTCTGCCCCATTTTCAACAGCAATTTTAATAAAGTCTTGTCCTGTCCATTTTGCATTTACAGGGCATCCCCATGCACATTTTCCACATTGGGTGCAATCTTCTTCTCTGATGAACTTAGGCATTTTAATAACATTAAGTCCAAGTGATTGGGTGGCATCTATGAATTTTTTTGTTCCTACTCCAATATGAGAGTCATCCATTTGATGAATGCCAAGTAATTCTTCTACTTCATCTAATTCTTTTGAAATGTCTATTCCAATTTCTTTCATCTCATCTTCAAGTATTCTAACACCATTGCCTGCTGCAACAACACTTGACCCTCCAACACACTCGGTTTTTAAAAGGTCAAGAGTTTCATTTGTGTCATCATTGTAAGCATCACCAGAATCTTTAACATCAATGAAAGATCCTTTTTCTACTATGGTAACTGGAATTTTAGCTAATGCTAACTCTTGAGCCAATATTGACCCACCTACACCTGATCCAATAATTAATACCACATAATCACCTATTTTTTAATTTTTTTAAAAATTTTTGTATTTTAATTTCTTCTAAAACTTTTTTAAATTAAAGAAAATCATTTTTCAAGTAAATATCTTTTTATTAAATAAAAACTTTTTATAATATTCATTTTTCAATAGCCATTAAAAATAAAAGCAATTAAAAATCATTTTTATTTTGTTGTTTTTAAATAATATTTTTTTTAAATAAATATCTTTTAAGATAATTTTTTTAAGATAAATTTTTCATTAATATTTTTTAAAGATTAATTAATTAAAAATTTTTTAATTAAATAAAAATTTTATAAAATAATTTGAATTTATAGAATAATATTCTTATATATATTTAAATTTATAACAATTGTTATTTAAATATTGTTATTTAAATATTTTTATTTAAATATTTTTATTTAAATTATTTCCTTTTTGTTCCACTTATGTCAGTTTATAAGAAAAATACTAAATTTCTATTTAAATTTTAATTTATTTATAAAATATGAAAATTATTTTCTGATTTTGATGAAAATTACATATAAAAATCTTTAGTTGATATAGTGATAAGATAAGTAACAAAATATTTATATTAAAAAAATTATATAGATTATTGATAAAATATTTGCATTAAGACTTATATTTTACCAGATATTTACTATCGGAGGTGAAAATATGATGATTGAACTTGAAATACAACATTTCTGTTGTGGACCTAAAGGATGCGAAATTGAAATCGTATATGGTGAAATGATGGATGCAGAATAGGTTTAAGAATCATAGAACCATATTATTTTTTTAAAAATTTTTATTTTTTATTTTTTCTCATTTTTTTATATTTTGAATATTATTAATATTATTTTTTCTAATTTTTCTGTAATTTCATTATTTAACTTTTTACTTTTCATTTTTATTAAATATTTTTTTATTAAATTATTTTTTTATTAAATATTTTTTTATTAAATTATTTTATTATTCAATGATTATTAATATAATAAACAATTTAGATACTTTATTTTTGCTTTTTTTTTTATGTTAAATGAAGAAAATATCATAATTAAAAATCCACTTGAAGTTGATATTAATCTTGCTTCAGTTTACCCCAACCTTTATAGAACTGCTATGTCATCTTTAGGTTATCAAATAATCTATGGAATGGTTAATGCTCGAGAAGACTCATTTTGTGAAAGAGTAATTTATCCAAATCATCGCAGCATTGAAACAAATACTCCATTAAGTGAATTTGATATTGTAAGCTTTACAATTCAATATGAACAGGATTATTTTAATGTTTTAAAGATTTTAAAAGCATCTAACATCCCACTAAAAGTAGAAGATAGGTTAAATGAAAAAGATAATAGCTATCCATTAATAATAGCAGGTGGACCATGTATAAGTTCTAATCCTCTACCTTTAGCTGATTTTGTTGATTTGTTTATTATTGGAGAAGGTGAAGTGGTTTTAGATAAATTTTTAGATAAGTTTAAAACCTTGAACAATCCAAAAAAAGAAATAGAATCTTTTTTAGATATTGAAGGAATTTATTTATATGATAAATTAGTTAAAAGAATGATTGTAAGTGATATGGATGATGCATTTCATCTAAACTCTCCCATTGTTACTAAAACTGATGAATCAGATTTTAAACCTGCCCTTGGAAATTCAATACTTTTAAATGTTTCAAGAGGATGTTTTAGATCTTGTAAATTCTGTATGTCTGGTTATCTCTATCGACCAATGAGAGAAACATCTTTAAATAAGTTACTTAATACTGCAATTGATGCAAGAGACAAGACAGGATTAAATAAGATTTCTCTTGTTGCTCCATCAGTTTCTGACTATTCACAAATTGATGAGCTAAGTAAAAAGCTATTGGATTTAGGATTTGATATTTCAATGCCATCTCTTAGGATTGAATCTATTACAAAGGAAACTTTAGAAAATTTAAAAGAGTCTGGAGCCAAATCAATTACTTTAGCCCCAGAATCAATTTATACTTTAAGAAAAAGATTAAACAAGGATATAAATGATGAAAAAATTTTTCAAGTCATTGAAGAAGCATTTAAACTAAACTTCAATATAAAATTCTATTTTTTAATAGGAATTCCTGGAGAAAATATGGTCTCTATTGAAGAGCTTGTTGAATATATTAAATACATTAACACCTTAAAAAATAGTATAACACCTAAATCTAAGATTAAATTTTCTGTTAATCCACTAATTCCAAAATCTCATACTCCTTTTCAATGGATGGGATATGACATTAAAGATATTAAGAAAAAAATAAGGCTCATGAAAAAAGAATTAAAAAATTTTGATATAAAATTTGATAGTCCTAAAATGGGATTGATCCAATATGTTTTATCCACAAAAGGAAGGGAAATAGGTGAATTAATTCAAAAATCTATTCCAGATATTTTAGATAAGAATAATTTTGATGATTTAAAAATAGATATTAAACAATGGAACCAACATTCAAAAGGATATAAAATTGAGGATGATTTACCATGGAAAAACATAGATATTGGAATCAAAGAATCATTTTTCAAAAAACAGTATGAACAATTGTTAAATGATTATGATTAATTATTATTTAACTTTTTAATAACATTAATAATTGAAAAATACTACTTATCCACTTTTAATAGTAAACTTTCTCATCAAAATTCTCATAGTCCCGAATTTTTAACAATCTTTTTTTGTTTATAAATTAATCCTCTTTTTTTCTTATTTCTCTTTTTTTTTTCTCTTCCTTTTTCTTTCTTTCTTTTCTTTGCAATATTTTATTGAAAGATTTAGTTGTTTCTCTCTATTTTCATCTATAAAAAAAAATTTTGAAGAGAAAAGGAGAATTGGGTTTATTTAATCAATTTAAAATCAATTTTAAATTATATAAAATTTAAAATTTAAAATTTTGAATCGTGATACATCCTACATTACAATTTTAATATTTTTAAAAGTTTTATAAAAGTATATATCATTAAAAATCTATAAGGTTATATATAAATATATATAAAAATTTTAATTTTTTTTTTAAAAACTAATATAGGTGGGATTAAGATGATTAATAAAGAAGGCACTGGAAAAAAGAATAGTTTATTGTTCTTAATAATATTAATATCTGTTTTTCTAGCTATTGGGATGATTGGTAGTGTAAGTGCTGCTAATCAAACCATAACCAATACTACCGATGGTGGGCTAAAAACAGCTATTGACACTGTTGGGGACAGTGAAACTATATTTTTAGAAGATGGGGTTTATTTTGGTGAGAATAATACCGGAATAGCTATTAATAAAAATTTAACTATTCAAGGTAAAGGTAATAATGTTTTATTTGATGGTAAAAAGCAAGATTCCATATTTACTATTAATAGTAATGTTAAAGTAGAATTAAATAATATATACTTTAAAAATGGAGCTAGTAACTTTGGTGGAGCTATTGTTGCTGGAGATAACAGCACTGTTACAGTAACTAATTGTGTTTTTGCAAACAATAGTGCAAGTACTGATGGTGGTGCCATTTTCTTTACCAATGGTAACTTAACTATAAAAAATTCCCAATTTATAGCTAATACTGCTAGTGGTGCAGGTGGTGCTATAGGTATTATGGCAACAGGCACTCTTAAAGTTTATAATACTAAATTTTTAGGAAATAAAGGAAAAAATGGTGGAGCTATTGGTTCTTTATTCGCCAATATTACTATAACAGATTCTTACTTTAGAGGTAACTCTTATGAAGAAATTTATAATACTTATGGAAATTTAGTCATGACAAATACTGATATTTCTTCTTCTACCAATTTTTATGTTAGTGAGTATACAACTGTAAATGAAATAAATAGCTGGATAGTAAAAGCAAAAACTGGAGGAAATTTAATATTTGAAACTCCTTCTTACAAGTTAACAGACACAATAAATATTAAAAAAGCTTTAAACATTAAAAGTACCAATAATACTATAATAAATTTCTACAAAAACAAAGCAGATATTTTTAATGCATCAGTTAGTGGAGTTAAATTCCAATCTTTAACAATCAACTTTTATGGTAATGGAACTAGCAGTATAGGTTATGCAGCGATTAACTCAAATGCTAAATCTCTTACTAACATATCTATTAGCAATGTTAAAATTAACTTATATGGAAATTATATTATTGGAGTAAATATTGATAATTGGAAAGGTAACATTGTTAAATCAATCATAAAAACTTCAAATAACAAAGTTAATGTTGGAATTTCATCTAATAAATGGATAGGTAGTATTTCTGACAGTTCCATAATAATTAAAGGCAGCTACTCAAATGGAGGTATTTATTCTAAGGATTGGGTTGGTAATATTCTAAATTCTAATATTTCTGTAAGTGGGGATATTAATACAGTTGCTGTTTTGAGTTCTAAATGGAATGGTAAAGTTCAAAATTCTAAAATAACTGCTACTGGAAAAGCACCTGCTGCATTTGCTGCTCTTGATTCAAAGGGAACAATTTCTAAAAGCACAATAACTGCTAAGTCTGGGTGTCCTGTAATGGTATCTGATCAAGTGACTGTTAAATCATCTAAACTTACAGCAAAAAAAGGATATCTTAAAATCTTTAGATATAGACCAGATTTAATATTATACAAAAATGCCATAACAAGATCAGGTAATAGCTATAAGTTTAAAGTATATAATGATGGGTATTTACCTTCAAAAGCAACTTACTTAAGAATTAAGTATAATGGAAAATATAAAAATTACAAGATTAAAGCTTTAAATCCTAAAAAATCTCTTAGTTTCAAGGTAACAATACCATCAAAGTATGCCAATAAAAAGTATACTAAATATTTAATCCTTGATTCACCAAAAAAAGTTAAAGAATTAGATGAAGGTAACACATGGTATTTTAAATTCTAAAATAGAGGTTTATAAATAATATTAGAATTTCTTTTTTTTTTTTTTTTTTTTTTTTTTTT
>NZ_LWMV01000169.1 GCF_001639295.1 Methanobrevibacter curvatus
ATTCTACATTATTTTCATTTCTATTTTCATTTCTATTTCTATTTTTTCAGCCACATCTTTAATAATTCCATCTCCAACAAATTTTAGCTTTTAATAAGTTAAATAAATGAAATATTTAAATACGAGTATTTTTTAAAATAATATTATAAATTTTATGTGAATTATGTAATAATAAATAATCTTTAAAACAAATTATTAAGTAAAATGATTTTAGAATAACAACAATGTCTGTGGTTTTGAATTTAGATTATTAAAGAAAAAAATATTACAATAGAAATAAAGGAGAATTTTAAATTTTAAACAAAATTTATATTAAGAGAAGCTTTTTTGTTCTTATTTTATTAAGTTTAATTGCTATTTTAACTATTAGTATGGTTGGAGCTACAAGTGCTACAGATATAACAATAACTAACACAACTGATGGTGGTTTAAAAACAGCTATTGATACAGTTGGTGATAATGGAACTGTTTATATGAAAAAAGGCATTTATACTGGTGGAAATAATACTGGAATAAATGTTAATAAAAATCTCACAATAATTGGAAAAGGAAAAAATACAATAATCAAAGCACTGGGAAATAATCAAATTTTCACTGTTAATATTAATGTTAGTGTTTCTCTAACTTTAATAAATTTAACATTAGAAAATGGAAAAAAAATTAAAAGTAGTGCAATACTCAGTAGTGCTAGTATTGGTGTAATTAACATTGAAAAATTAGCTATGGATTACAAAATGGCTAAAGCAGAAAAAATAGCTGGTTGTTCTTCAATAGTTAGCCAATATAATAAAACATCATTTAGCTATGGTTATAGAAGAGATTCTACATATGGAGCCAATATATATCTTGAAAAAGTAAAAATTAATGGATTAAATGGAATAAAAGAGTATAAAACAGTTAATGGCTACTTCTTACATACTTTAGTTTTAGAAGGAGGGTGGTATATTGGAACTGGTGGAGCAGACATCCCAAGTACAAATAAAAAACTTGAAAATTTAGGAGCCAAAATGGCTTACAATAAGAAAATAACTAAAACAGGTATGTTAACAGCATATAATCTTGTTAAAAGTTTAAAACTTGGTCATTTTGTTATAAAATCACCAACAGGAGAAGTTGGTGCAATTTGTTATTTCTTTGGTAGTTATAAAAATAAAATGTTTAAACTTAAAAATGGAGAATATGCAATTATCCCAAACAATCCTAAATATTTCAAAGTTGGAAAAATCAAACCAAATCTTAAACTAGCAGATGTTGCAATTTATGGCTTAAGCCATGATGCTTTTGGCACAAATCGAAGAAATATTATGACTTATAGTGTTGAAATTCTCTTAAAAAAAGTTAACACCAAAATTAACACTACAAAAGTAACAATCTATGCTTCCAACGGTGATGGAAAATATGTAGGTAAAAAATCTGCTAATTTAAAAGACAATATTATTTACAATGGGAAATCTACAAGTAAAAATTCTCTTCCAACGGCTCCAAAAAAGATTTTAATTGGAAAATTAGAAATTTAATTTAGCAAATGTTTATTTAGACACCTTCAAAAATGTTAATACTTTTGCATTTTAAATTTTTTTACAAATTAGATTTTCAGATTTAAATTTTTTAAAATCAATTTATTTAATTTGAAAATTAAATGGATTTTTAATCTTTTTCTAATTTGAAATTTTTGATAAATTTTTTAATTTTTTTAAAAATAAAAATTTTCACACAATCCATTTTATTTTATTTTTATTTATATTTTAAAAAAAAATATATATGTATTATGATAAATTTAATAATAAATTTTTTATTTCATACATTACTCTTTAAAACTAAATAGAACACTAATCCAAAATTGAATAAAAATTAAAATAGAAATTAAAATAAAAATTTAATGACAAAAAAGATAAAATGACTAAATCATTAAAAAAATTAATTGGAAATTTTGTAAAAATACTTGCCATCATTTTATTAATTTTATGTTTATTTAATGGCTTAAATCTTGTAAATGGTGCTAATTCAGATAATGTTCCAACAGATAAAGATGAAAAATTTGAAAATATAAAGAATAATACAAAAAGTAATACAAATAATGACACAACTAATCGTACTACTAACAATACCTCTAATAATGCAAGTAATAATTCAATTAAGAATGCAAATCCAAACATTCTTACTCAAAGTCAAATTATTAAAAGTTCTAAAACTTTGTATAATTACATTTATAAATATTATACTCTCCCAATAAATGTTACAGTTAATAAAAAAGAAATTAATACAAAAAATTTTCTATATTTAATGTCAAAAACTATTATTTACAAGTATAAAAGCTTAAAAAATAACATAACAATAAAATACAGCATAAAAAGCCAAAAATGTCTGAAATGGGATACAATTAAAGGAAAAGGACATAAAAAAACCTACTATTCATTAGCTAAATCTGTTGTAAGCTATATAGACTTACACAACAAAGTTCCAACTTACATAAAGTTACCTAACAAATTAAAAATTAAATATGAAACCATTGTTTATACTTTTAGTAAAATTTTATCCACAATAAAAAATAATAGCTTACCTAACCATGTTTACATTAATGTAGACAAAAAAGACGGAATAAACAACAATGGGAAGAGCCTAAAATTATACAACAGCTACAAAAAGACTGATTTATCAAAATATTTAAAATCCACATCTTACACTCCAAGTAAAAATAGTTATATTAAAAATTTAGCTAAAAAAATTACAAAGAACTATAACACAACAAAAGATAAAGCAGAAGCCATTTTTAATTGGACAATAAAACATATTCAATATAATTTTTACTACAACACTAAATATGGTGGTTTGAAAGCCATTAAACTAAAGAAAGGAAATTGTGTTGACATGTCCCATGGATATGCAGCACTTACAAGGTCTATTGGTATACCTACACGATATATTCACAGCAGAAGTAATTTTAGAATAAGTGGTTGGCTTGGACATGTTTGGATTCAAGTTCTTATAGGAAAAACATGGACTCCTGTTGATATTAGTGGAAGCAATAATCGTTTTGGTTGTGTTGTTAATTGGGACCAGAATACTTATATTAGACAGTCAGTTTATAGTGAAACACCGTGGTAAAGTTTAAAAAGAAATTAAACAGCAAGAATGTGAAAATTAAGGTTAAAAATGTTAATGTGAATAAAGTTATATATTTGTGATATAAAGTTATACTTCTTAATTTTTTAAGCATTTTAACAATTAAATCAGTACATTCAGTAAAATGAATAATTTTATAAACACTGTTGCTTAATAAATATATTTAATAAAATTTTTCATGAAAATATGGTGACATATGGTCTTAATAAAAATCATAAATATAATGATAAACAATAAAAAATACATTTTTATTGATAAAAAAAATTTTAACCATAGAAAGTGAATATTATTCAATTAAAAGATATTTAGACTATTTTATTAATAATAAAAATCCGAGCAGTATTTTAGTACTATCTGAGCTTCAAGGATAGATAAATCTACAATTCTTCTACAAATATATGATTACTTGAGAAAAAAAGGAGATAATTTAAATGCCGTATGAAGATTATGTCAAAACATATAATATTGATAGTTGCAATAAACTTTTTAATATAATTCAAGGAAAAGGTGATTATCAAGACATCCGTGAAAATTTTATTTTTAGAGGTGTTAAGAATATTTCTTATACATTAATACCTTCTGTGCTGAGGAAATTAAAAGATTCAAAAAATTATTTAATTACTGAGTTTATAGAAGATTCTTATCGCTCAAATATAACTTTACATAATGAAAAAAATAAAAGTAGAAGAATTGGTCAGATAGATAAATATAACAATATCACTAGAAGAGATAAAAATAATTTAGATCATGTTACATCCCTTGATGAAGCAGACATTAAAAAAGAGATGAAAATTCTATTAAAATTTTTAGATTATGCGGATAAATCTGGACTACATGTTCCATTTAATGAAAGAATTCGTGAAAATATTCATAGACAAACAGATTATAAATCTAAACCTGAATATTTTGATTGTTGGCCAGATATTTCTTATTTAGAAATTATTTCACTAGCACAGCATTATGGACTACCCACTAGAGCATTAGATTGGACTTATGACTATAAAGTTGCATTATATTTTGCAGTAATTGGAGTTTTAGATGAAGAGAAAGGGACAGAAAAAGACTGTCTTTTATGGGCACTAAACTATAAAAAATTTGAAAATAATTATCAAGGAAGATCAGCTTTATGGGGTAATTTTCCATTAAATTTTTATAGACCAGAATATAATAAAAATCCAAATTTAGCTGCTCAAAAAGGTTTATTCACAATATTAATTGACTATTATGAAAAATTTGATAAACGACCATTAAATCTTAAGCAACCATTAGATAAAGTACTTGCGAAGATATTAGACTATAATAAAAAGCCTGAAAGATCTAATGAAAATGAATCTGTATATAAGGTTTGGAACCTAAATGAATTTACGATGGATGATAATGAAAAAATATTTTATAAATTTATTATTCCTGGGAAAATCAAAAGTAAAATTCTAAGAGAATTATATATTGAAGGATATTCTGAAGAATATTTGTTTCCAGGTTATTCTGGGGTAGCTTTATCAATTGAAAATAGAGTTAAACTTGATAAAAAATTAAATAAATAATTTTTCATTTAAATAATTAAGATATGAAATTACTAAAAATAATGATTTAAAACATGTTTTCTATGATTTAATTTAAACAGCATTAAAAAGCTTTAAAATTAATGGGGACATTCTTCCCCATAGAAAAAGGATCCGATTTCATAATTAAAATAAAATTAGATGAATTAGTACAAATAGAAGCAGGTATTGGAAAAAAACTAAAAGCCAATTAAAAATAGCTATTACTAACTATGAAAGTGAATATGGAATTAAATATCAAATAGATTTAGTATTATTCAAAAACATGCAATATAAGCATATTCCATTAACAACATTTGGTTTTATCTAATTATAAATTAGCATTATTAATTTTAAGCTATTATTATATTTAATTAATTTTAATATAAAAAAATTTAATAAAAAATTTAATATAATATAAAAAATAAAGATTTAAATATGTTAGTTAATGCAGATTTACATGTTCATAGCTGTTTTTCAATGGCAAGCTCTAAAGACATGGTTATTAATAATATAGCACCTCAAGCTAAATTAAAAGGACTTCAACTTGTTGGAACTGGTGATGGATTTCACAATGGATGGTTAGACATAATAGAAGAAAGTACAACATACAGTGGAGACGGAATTTATTCAAAAGCGGACTGTGATTTTATATTAACCTCAGAGGTTGAAGGATTAAACAGAATTCACCATTTATTCATCCTACCAAACATTGAAATAGCTAGAGAAATATCAAAAAAGCTTATTTCAAAAAATATAAACAGTGATGGAAGAGCAAGAGTAAAAATGAGTGGTGCAGAGCTATTAGAATTAGGACACGAATATGGTTGTTTAGTTGGTCCTGCCCATGCATTTACTCCTTGGACAGGAATGTATAAATCATTTGATAGTATATATGATTGTTATGGTGGATTAAAGGCAGATTTTGTTGAATTAGGGCTTTCAGCAGACACAGACATGGCAGACACAATAAAAGAGTTAAAAGACTTTCCATTTTTAACAAACTCTGATGCACATTCCCCTTGGCCTCATAGAATAGGTAGAGAATTTAATCAAATAGATATGGATGATGTTTCATTTAGCTCACTAAAAAAAGCTTTTGAAAAAAAAACTATTAAAGCAAACTATGGTTTAATAGCAAATTTAGGCAAATACCATATGACCGCATGTACAAAATGTTACAAATTTGTTGATCCATTACTTGCAAAAGAAAAGAAAATGAAATGTGAGTGTAAAGGAACCATAAAAAAAGGTGTGGATTTTAGAATAAAAGAAATAGCGGACTGGGATCTTCCACATCACCCAGACCACAGACCGCCTTACATTCATTTAATGCCTCTTGCAGAGATAATCAGTATGGTTTATGAAACAGGAGTGACTACAAAAACAGTTCAAAATATTTGGCATGATTTAATAAAGAAATTAGGAAATGAAATTGAGATATTATTAAAAATAAACCTTGATGAAATAGCTAAAATTGATGAAAATATTAAGAAAGCAATTGAATCATTTAGAAATAAAGGGTTACATATTGTTCCTGGTGGTGGAGGAAAATATGGTGAAATTTCATTGGATAAACCTTTAGAAGAAAGAGAAGTATTAAAAAAAGAAAAATTAGTCAGCTTAGATGACTTTTAATAAAATATCATTGTTTTTAAAGAGTTTATAAATAATTTAAAAAAATAACAATATTTAAATATCACTATATATAAAAATATATACATAATACTAGTTATTATATACAAAAATATATACATAATAGTAGCTACTACATACAAAAATATATAATAATTTTTCAGTAAATTCTATTAAAAAATTTATTTGGGCATTTAATGATTTTTGAAGATGAAATAAATAGGTATATAAACTCTAAACAGAGTGAAATGGGAGATAAAATAAATAACATCAAGGATTTTAATCGTAGAGGAGAATTTTATAAGATAAAAAATTATTTAGATGATTTTTTAGATGGTCACGAAGGCCATAATTTTATTGTAATGCCAGGTTTACGGGGTGTTGGAAAAACAACAATATTACTCCAGTTATATGATCATTTACTTAATAATAAAAATATTAACTATAAAAATATATTGTATATATCTATGGATCAATTTGTAAAAAATTTTAACAGTGACCTTTTAAATCTTGTAGATAGATTTTTAGAAGTCAATCACAATACAAGCCAAGTACATTTAAGAAAAAAAATTTTCATTTTTGTAGATGAATGTCATTTTGATAAATCATGGGGACTTTCGGGTAAAATTATTAATGACAATACAAAAAATATTTTTTTAATTTGTACAGGTTCATCTGCTCTTGAACTTGAAATAAACACAGACATAGCACGAAGAATTTCAAAGCAATCAATATATCCAAATAACTTCAAAGATTATCTTTTTTTAAAACATAATATTAATACAGATCATAATTTCTCAAAAGCTTTAGAAAACATGTTATATTATGGTGATGATGAATATATATCTAAAGCTATTGATTTAGAAGAAAAAATTCAAGAACAATTCTTTAATTTAGGAAATTCGCCTTCAATTGAGTTTAATAAATTTTTAAAAAGCTATGGCTTTCCATCCACATTAAAATTTGAAAATAAAGATGCATTTGATGAAATAAACTTGATTATAGAAAATGTGATTGACAGAGATATTAATGTAATTCAATCATTTAATAGTAAAACAAAGGATACCATAAGCAGAATAATTCTCTATTTGGCACTTGCCCCACCTGGAGCAATATCCAATCAAAAAATAGCTAATTATTTATCTATTTCTCCTAAATTGGTTTACGATGTTTTAAATGTCTTAGAAAAGACCCAGATGATTTTTTCGATAAAACCTTACGGAACTGGCGGAATTGTAGTTAAAAAGCCATGGAACTATTACTTTTTATCACCTTCTCTTAAAGCAGCTATTAATTATGATATGGGAAGGTTTAACTTAGACAATAAAAAGTGTTTAGGTGCCTTAAGCAAAACCTATGTGGCATCTTCATTATATAAAATGAGCAAAACACGATTTAGATTTATGGGATTATTTTATCCCATTGAAAAGAAAGCTTGTGACTTTTTACTAAGAACAAAGTTAGAAGAAATAGTCCCAGTTGAAGTAGGAATTGGCAATAAAACAAAAAGTCAATTGGTTAAGTCAATCAATACTTACAATGGAGAATACGGAGTTTTAATCTCTAGCAGATACGATAGAATAAAGCAACACAAAAATATAATATATTTACCTCTATTGAGCTTTGGGTTCTTATAATCATGAAAATTTGATTTTATACAATAAATATTTCCATTTAATAAAATTGACATTAAAAGAAGTATAGAATTAAAGTTATAACATACATGAACTTCTCTTTCAATTTATAATATTTAACTTAATTCTATTAAGTGTTCTAATAAATTAAGTTCCTCTTGAAATGCTGGACGTCTTTTATAAGTCACCTGAAAGTTTTTAATAATTTTTATGGCAATATCATGACCTCCTGCATCATATAAGTTCCTAATTAATTTACAAACATCTCTATATTTAGCACGGCTATCTGATCTTTGTGCTGAAAATTCAATAAGGGGTTTATATATTTCAAAGACTTCTGTTCCATATATTTTTCCTAAATTTTTTCCATATTCAAAAATACTTTCTGGGACTTTTTTAACCGAAGCAAATAATAAATCCCATTTTTCTTCTTTTTCTAAAATATCACTGTAGTCATAAACATTTAAATAAATCCTAGCCATTTCAATCAAAGAATCTTGTTTTTCATTCCATATATTTTTTTCTTTAAATAAATTCTTTAAAATATCATAATATAATGGATCACCAGTTTTTAAAAGAATATAACATGTTGCAATTTCTTTTTCTTTATTTTCAGAGGAATTATAAATCACATATAAATATTCAAACCACTTTTTTGATTTATAGTTATATTCAAAATCAACATTATCTTTAAAATTATGTTCTTTATTATTACATTCTTTAATACTATGTTCTTTAATATTATATTCCTTAATATTATATTCTTTAATGCTAGATATTTTGTTAATCTTAGTTATTTTGTCTATACATAATTTTTCAGCAAAAGAGAAGTTTTTATTATCTATAGATTCATTAATAAGTGTTTCAAGAAATGAATCAATTTGAATATTCTCTATCATATATTTTTTAGCTGCCTCTCCACCTTCTAATTTTTCAATGACCATCTTGTGTAAAATTTTATTATCAATTAAATAGCTTTCATAGGAGTAAGTATCCTGTTTAGTTTTAAGCAAGTTATTAATGTTATTGTAGAAAAAATCTTTATTATTCTCATTGACAAATATTATGGCTATTTGAAGTAAATCCATTTGTGAAATATAGTGGTTAAATTTGTTGGTAACAGTTTTTCTAATTAAAACTTTAAATGCATTTTCTTTTGCTTGACTATTCCCATATTTTTCTAAAATTCTTGATGAATCTTTTAAAAGATTTAATGCATCTCCATTAACCTCTTCAAGATTATTAAAACCATATTCTGAGGCATATTCCAAAAGACCTACAGCCTCAACAAGTATTTCAAGAGCAGTATGAAATGCAGATTCACAATTTTTTTCAGTTAATTTATTTTCATAGCTATCAATTATATACTCAAATTCACCAGCTATATAACTTATATCGTCGTCATCTACAAAATCTTTATAATAAGAGTTGCTTTTAACTTCATCTACATAATTTTTAATTTCTTCAATAAGGAAGCTTTGATTTGGCACAAAATGTTTTAAAAGCTCATGTTTAAGTTTATGATTTATCCCAGAATAATCAATTAAAAAATCAATTATTTCTTTTTTTGAAGCATGTTTAAGTGATTTTAGAAGATTTTTCTCATTAAAATCCTCTTCAAAAATTTCATCATTATTATCATCAAAATCTTTTAGTTTAGATTTTTCATCGGAATATTTCAAATGATTTCCATCCTTAATAGCCAATAAAACAGCTATTATATGTTTACAAACATCTCCATAATCATAAGGACAATTGCAGCTATAATCAATAACTTCATTTCCTCTCAATTCTATTTTTACAATGTAAGGTTTATATCTACTACCTTCAACTTTTGCTTTAATCATTCCTTTTTTATCCTGAACTACTGATGAAATAAAGTTGTTGCGATAATAACTTTCACCACGTTCTACAATTTTATCAGGAGCATTTGAGATAATCTCTTCGATTTTCATTATATCCCTTTATTTACTTTAATCTTTGAATACAAATAAGATATTTTAATTGATTTATTTTTTCATTTATCTATTATTTTCATTATTTATTTGATTCTTTTTATTTTTATTTATTTTGTTTTTTAGATATTTGTTAAGTTAAATGAAACATTTTTTCTATTTAGTTTAAATACTGTCAACTTTAGAAATTTTTATATATTATTAAAAACACATTTGATAATAATATTGGAGGTAAACATATGAAAAAACTACCAAAGGGAATTGCAACATTTTCAGAATTAATTGAAGAAGATTACATTTACATAGATAAAACTAAAGATGTTTATGAAATGATAAAGAATGGAAAGTTAAATTTTTTATCTCGTCCTCGTCGTTTTGGTAAATCTCTTCTTGTATCTACCTTGGAAGAATTGTTTAAAGGGAATAAAGAATTATTTAAAGGATTATACATTTATGATAAATGGGAATGGAATGAAAATTACCCCGTTCTTAGAATAGATTTTACTCAGATTTCTCATGAAAACCCAGAAATTTTGAAAAAATCATTAAATGAGTATTTAGATAGAATAGCTAATGATTTTTCAATAAAATTAGATAATGACATATTTGTTAACAAATTTGGGAGCTTAATAAATTATATATATGCTACAACTGGGAAAAAAGTTGTTGTTTTAATTGATGAGTATGATAAAGCTATAAACAATCATCTTGATGATATTGATATTGCAGAAGAAAACAGAAACGTTTTAAAAGAGTTTTATCAGGTATTAAAAGGATCTGATAGATATATTCGTTTTCTTTTTTTAACAGGAATAAGTAAGTTTGCTAAAACAAGTATTTTTTCTGATTTAAATCATGTTGAAGACATTACAATTAATCCTAAATTTTCTACAATTTGTGGATACACTCAAGAAGATTTAGAAACACATTTTAATGAATATCTCTTTAATTTAAGTAATGATACAAAAATGTCTTATGAAAAATTAATTAAAGCCATTAAAAATTGTTACAATGGCTATTCATGGGATGGAATGAATTTTGTATACAACCCATTTTCTATATTAAATTTGTTTTCCTCTGGTGAATTTCTTAACTACTGGTCAGATTCAGGAACTCCCGAATTATTAGTGGATATATTAAAAAATACAGATGCTGATTTAAATGTTTTAGCAAAAAAGAAATCAGAATTTGTAGGTTCTTTTCCCAACTTTGAATTAAATAATATGGATTTCGATACTGTGTTACTGCAAACTGGTTATTTAACCATACAAAAAAAAGAAATAAGCCCTCCAAAACCACCATTATACACTACAGCAATACCAAATAAAGAGGTTGAAGATTCTCTCTTCAGCTATATTCTAGGAATTTATACAAATTATAGTGCTGAAAAAGTTGAGCCATTGACTAGGAGTATGTTAAAATATATTTATAATCAAGATAGTGAAGGTCTTCAAAAATCATTTGAGGTTTTACTTCATAAAATTCCAAATCTTATTTATGGCGAATTAAAAAGAGAAATTGAAGCACATTACAAAATCTTAGCTATTTCTTGGCTACAACTTTTAGGTTTTGACATAGAATCAGAAATCATGACATTAAAAGGGAGATTGGATGCCATGGTTAAGCACAAAGATTTTTACATGATTGTGGAATTTAAATTTAGTGATAAAAAATCTTTCCAAAAAATGTTTGATGAAGCAGAAAATCAAATCATAGAAAAAGGATACTACAAACCCTATCAAAATAAAAAGATAATAGTTCTTTCAATAGCTTTTAAACCAAGAGATGTGAAATGTCAATTCAAAACAGTTGAAGAAACTCTTAAAAAATATAATAAGTAATTTTATCTGAAAACTAATTTTTATATTTAAAAACATGTTACAATTTTAAACATGACTATCTATTTAATTTTGTAGATTAAATATGTTTCTAAGTGAAAAAAAGGTTTCAAATTCCTATTTCTATTTTATCATAAGCCAAATAAGGAATTTTACTATTTTTAGTTCCTTTTTTAAGTTGAAGTAGTCCTTCTTCATGTAGTTTGGATATTTTTCTATGAGTATTACTAACATCTTCATGAACCATTCTAGCCAATTCTCTTATGGATTTAGGGTTTTCATTTTTTATAAAATTTAATAGTTCAATTTCTAAATTAGTTAAAGCTAATGTGTCTGTCATTATTGTTGTGGTGTCATTTATTTTTTCTTCAGGATTTTCTCCAAAAAATTTCCAATCTTTTAAATCAGAAAATAATTTCATGTTTTCAGAATCTTTTTCTAATAATTTAGCAAGTTTTTGTATTGATCCATATTGTTTTTCATAGTTTTCATTTAATTCTTTTCCTGTAATAGTTTTTATTAACTTTATTTCTATCATTTTAATTCCTCTCTACCATTTAATTCATCTAGTATTTCTTTTTTTATTAATTTTTTATTTCTCTTTAAATGTATTCTTACAACATTATATATTTCATTGAAATTTTTTTCTTTAATTTTGTGTTGTTTTCCTTTAGGAGTAAAATGTATATGGGATAACCATGAAAATTATCTATTCTTATGTGTGTAGGAATTATTATGATTGCTCACCCTTTTTTACTTTTTCTAGATTTTATATAATTGTTTCCTATTTTTTCTATTTCTCTTGTTTCGTTTTTCATCAAGTGTATCATATATTGATACACATATATAAGTATTTTCATTTTTATTCAATGTGGCAGTACAAAATTTATGAAATTTTAATAAGTTTAAAATATTCTAAAACTCAGAAATTTCAATAGACATCAAGTTATGTTGAAATTTTTATTGATGTTTTGTGAAAATTTCAGGTAGAAAGATTCACAGTAAATTTGCAATGATATTTGTTTATATGATCCTGTCTCAGATTATTTGGTTCATAGATATATGTTTAAAAATTAGTAAATGAAATTTTCGTGTTTTAAATTGAAATTGTTAGATAAAAATGTCTATTTGAGATTTTAAATAGTATTAAACAAGGACAAGAATCTTTGAAATTAATTTTTTTCCAATAGCCATTGACTTATATCCATTCTGTGGATCAAAATAAAATTGGTTTCAACATAATTTTAAGCTCGGGATTTTAAAGAGTAACTACTTATCAATCTTAATTTAATATATTTTTAACAAAACATGTCTAAATATCTAATATTTCTAGTGATATTTTTAATGGTTAAAGAATATAATAGTAAAAAAAACTTATTATACATTAAATATTCTATCTTTAAAGGTTTTAGCTAATTTAATTTTGATAATGCAAGTTTTTTATTACTTAAAGCATCCTCATCTTCAGGATCTATTTCCAATACTCTATCAAAACAATGAATAGCTTCCTCAAATTCTCCTAACTCACTTAATGCACTTCCTTTATTATTTAAAACATACTCATCTTCAGGATCTATTTCCAACACTCTATCAAAATAATGAATAGCTTCCTCAAATTCTCCTAACTCAACTAATGTATTTGCTTTGTTGTATAAAGCACCTTCATCTTTAGGGTTTGTTTCTAATATTTTGTCAAAACAGGGAATAGCTTCATTAAATTTTCCTAATTCCTCTAATGCTGCTCCTTTATTATTTAAAGCACTGTCATTTTTAGGATTTAATTCTATCACTTTATCAAAATAGGGAATAGCTTCCTCAAATTCTCCTAACTCACTTAATGCATTTCCTTTATTATTTAAAGCACATTCGTCATCAGGATTTAATTTCAACACTTTATCATGATAAAAAATAGCTTCCTCAAATTTTCCTAATTCACCTAATGTACTTCCTTTATTATTTAAAGCAGATTCATCTTCAGGATTTAATTCCAATATTCTATCAAAGCAATGAATAGCTTCCTCAGATTTTCCTAAATTAACTAGTACAAATCCTTTATTATTTAAAGCTCCCTCATTTTCAGGATCTATTTCCAATATTCTATCAAAAACCTGAATAGCTTCCCCAAATTTTCCTAAATTACATAGTACATTTCCTTTAGTAATTAAATCTATTTCACTTTCTGAATTTGTTTTCATAAACATTAATTTAACATTTATATATTAAATATTTTTTGGACATGGTGAAATATTTATCAAAACATTAAAATTGATATAAATCAAAGACCCCATTGTAAATCAATTTATTTACATATTCTTGTGTTATATTAGTTGGTTCATGATATATGATTTCAAAAATTAGTTGGTTTCTTTACAATTTTTATCACATTTCCATGATTGGAATGAATGTCAAAGCTAAATCATAGTCTTTTAAAGTAAAATTTGGAACAATATAGCTATTTTTAAGCAATATCCATCGTTTAAAAACTATTTTAAAGCTTTTAAAAAACTTATTCTTGCAAGTTTAAGATTATTCCACTTGAAACTACCTAAAAAAATTTTAGATTAAGTAAATTAGGATCACATGTAAAATTGCCTATTTTTAAATTTAGAGGGTTATGCTGGGAAAAAGGAAGTGGTAAAATTTTAAAAAAAAAAGTAAAATTTAAATAATATTAAATCCAAATTAATTATTATAATATTTTTAGGAGAAAAAACCATGGCAAAACCTATTGCACCAACACCAATTTTATATGGCAAAGATGCTAATGAATTTTTAGATATGACTAATAAACCACCAACAGAAGATGAAAAAAAATTCATTAAAGAAGTTAAAGAAACATTTAAAGATTGGAGTCCACTAGTTGAAGAATAAAATTACAGACTATGTAAATCAAGAAACATTCCTAAAGTCATGCTGTTAGCTGTTTTTAAGTCTCGAGCTTTTGCTTTTTCATATTTTCTAAATATTTTTTCTAAATCAACTGGAAATGGTTTAAAATAGTATTTTTTATAGAAATTAAATGCTATTATATATGCATCAATGTTTATGAACCTAAAGCCTATCTTTTCTGAGTTTTGAATTGCAAAGTTAATTAACCACATTATTAATACTCTGCCAATTCCCCCATCTTGAAAATTTTTATCTACTGCAAATCTTCCAAGTTTAATTGTTGGAAAAGTTTTGTATCCAACTTCTTTGTCCTGAAATCTTTCTTTATATTTATTTCCTAATTTTTTTAAATTAAGGCTATCTGATGAGATTGTTAAAAATCCTACTATCTTGCCATTATAAAAAGCTAAATAAGCAGTGTTCAACATTATATTCTTTTGAAATAAGGAGTCTTTTTTTAAAAATTCATTTAAATCTTCATTTCCACAATCAAAATCATTTAAATCATGATTTTCATTTAATAGTTTAATTTTTATGTTTTTAAGGTTGATTTGTTCCATGCCTTTTCCTCAAACAAGTTTATATGTACTCTATAGATTTTAATAAATAAATACTTTTTCATTTATTTGTAATACTCTAACTTAATTTCTAAATTTCATTAATTTTAAGATTGATAGAACATTTATATATCCTTTTATTTTTGTTAAAAAAACTTCATTAAATAGATAAAATAATATTCACAATCAAAAATATCTCTAAAATATATAATTAAAGAAAAGAGTTGTCTCATGATAAATTTCATGAAAAAATTAATCTATTTAAAATTGATTTAATCAATTAATCACTATTTAAATATAAATTAATAATTTATTAAGTATTATTTTACTAAGTAAAATTGTAATTAACAGCTATATCAAATTTAATGAATTTAAAACCAATTTTGAATTATCTAAAATTTAAAAATTTTGAATTATGGGACATCCCAAAAATAGAAAAAATAAATAGAATTCAAAAATTTCTATTACTTAAAATATTAAAATAACAAACATAAGAAAAAAATTCAAATTTTTACATTCTCAAAAAATAATTAAATTTATAAAATATAAAAAACATAATTTATATTAATATCCATTATTTGCAATAAAAATTATAATATTTTATAAAATTTAGATTAAAGTGAATAAAATTAAATTAATATAGAAAAAGTAGGATTTTATAAAATATTTAAAAAAATTAAAAAAATAAATAAAATTTAAAAATAAGTATAAAATTCAAAATAGAATATAAAATTTAAATGAAGCTTAAAAATAGAATATACAATAGAAAATTTAAATCTTAACAAAAGGAGATAATATGGAAAAAACTGTAGGAATGATACTTTGTGGAGGATTTGGGAAACGATTACGACCAATAACTGAAAAAGTTCCTAAACCTCTTGTAGAAATTAAGGATAACTATACTATACTTGATAAACAGCTTTTTGACTTTAAAAATGCGGGAGTAGAAGAAGTCTATCTTTTAGCTGGATTCATGCATGAAAAAATAAGAGATAGATATGATGATGAATACAAAGGAATTAAAGTAAACTATGTAATCGAAGATGAACCATTGGGGACTCTTAATGCTATTAGACTTGGGATGGAAGTCCTTGGAGATAAACCTTGTGTAATAAGAAATGGAGATGTTGTAGCTGACTTAAATATTAAAAAAATGATTGAACAAGGTGAAAAATCCGATTTTCCATTTTCTATTTTCATAACACAGATGCAATCTCCATACGGTATAGTTGAAACAAGTGGAGAACGCTTAATTTCATTTAAAGAAAAGCCATTACTTGATTATTACATAAATGGAGGAATTTACTACAGTAAAGGAAAATTAGATTTTGGAGAGTTTGAAACAGGAGACATTGAAAAAACATTATTTCCAATAATGGTTAAAGAAAATAAAATCACTTACTATAAAGAAGATGGGTTGTTTTGGATGGCTATTGATACATCAAAAGAGTTAGAATCCATTAAAAAAGAGTATGCTGAAAGAACTGATAAACCTTGGGGATATGAAAAAGTCCTAATCTATACAGATAAATATCTAACCAAAGAACTATTCATCAGAGAAGGATACCAAACTTCCTTCCATTACCATGATAAGAAAGATGAAACCATGTATATAATCTCAGGTTCTGGTTATATTGAGTTTGAAGATAAAAAAGAATACTTTGGGAAAAATGATACAATCCGTATTGAACCAACAATTCCTCATACCATAGTTGCAACAGAAAATACAGTCTTACATGAAGTCTCAACACCATTTTTGGATGATACAATACGAGTTAAAGATTATTATGCCCTTAGATAAAAAAATTGTAATACTAAATTATGGAAGTGGAAATTTAAAAAGTATTTCCAATGGCTTTAAAAAAATTGGTGAAAACACCTTAGTAACAGATAAAAAAGAAGAAATAGCTTCTGCAGATTATCTTATTCTTCCAGGAGTAGGTTCCTTTGGTTCAGCAATGGAACATATAATATCTTTTAAAGATTTAATACTTGAACATATAAATGAAGGAAAGCCATTTTTAGGGATTTGTTTAGGTCTTCAAATACTTTTTTCTGAAAGTGAAGAGAGTCCAAAAATAAAGGGTCTTAATATTTTCAAAGGTAAGGTTAAAAAAATCCCAGAAGGGCGTAAAATTCCACATATGGGATGGAATAGCTTAAAAGTAAAAAAAAACTCAGGTATTTTAAATGAATCAAATGATAAGTTCTTTTATTTTGTTCATTCCTACCATGGTGTACCAGAAGAAGATATTGTGACTGCCACCATAGATTATGGAGTCGAATTAACTGCAGCAGTTAATATAAACAATGTTTATGCAACACAATTTCACCCAGAAAAAAGTGGAGTTCATGGTTTAAAGATTTTAAAAAGTTTTATGGATCTTTAACAATACAAAAAAAAATTATAAAAAAAGACTAGAAAAATGCTCATTGAAAAATCTTAATAAAAATAGAAGATTTAATAATAAATAAAAAAAAGAAGTTAAAAATAGCTAAAAAGTAGCTAAAAAATAGAAGTTATAGGTAAAAAAACATGATATTACCCGGAATAGAATATATATTATTATTTTTAGGATTGTTACTTATTTCAAGTGTGTTACTTAGTAAGTTTTCATCATATGTAGGAATACCAGTATTGCTAGTATTTTTAGTTATGGGAATGTTTATGGGTTCAGAAGGACCTATAGGAATTTATTTCGATAATTATGAATTAGTTCAATATTTAAGTATACTGGCATTAACAATTATCCTTTTTTCAGGAGGATTAGATACAGAAATAGAAAAAGTAAGAGTTATCTCAAAGAGAGGAGTAGTTCTTGCAACATTAGGAGTTTTAATTACCACAATTACTGTTGGATTAATTATGCACTTCATATTAGGATTTAATTTGATTTTTTCTCTTTTAATAGGCTCAATTATATCCTCAACCGATATTAGTGCAGTTTTATCTGTGTTTAAATCTGCAAATATAAAATTAAAAAACAATATACAATACTTAATAGAATTTGAAAGTGCAGTTAACGATCCAATGGCAAATATTTTGACTCTGACATTTTTAAATTTAGTTATTTTTCCAAAAACCAGCTTAAAAGATATAATCATAAGTTTAGTGACTGCTTTACTTCTTGGAGTACTAATTGGATATTTATCTGGAAGACTTTCAATAAAATTAATAAAAAACATCAAATTAGAGTCAAAAGGACTTTATCCCGTTCTTTTAATATCCGTTGCATTTTTAACCTTTGTAGTTTCCCAATTTGTTGGTGGAAATGGGTTTTTATCAGTATACATTGCTGCACTTTTAATTGGAAACAGTAACATAGACAATAAAAAAGCACAACTCAACTTTTTTGATGGATTATCATGGATAATGGAAATATCAATGTTTATAATACTCGGATTAGTTGTTTTTCCATCACAGCTATTTACACATGTATTCAGTGGGTTGATAATAGCTGTAGGACTGATTTTAGTAGCCAGACCACTGGCTGTTTATATTTGTTTAATTAAATCTAAGTTTAACTTTAAAGAAAAGATATTTATTTCGTGGACAGGGATAAGAGGTGCAGTTCCAATTGTTTTTGCCACATATCCTTTAATCGCTGGAATACCAAATGCATTATTTGTATTTAACATTGTTTTTTTTATAACACTAATATCCATTGTACTTCAAGGTTCAACAATTAAATTGCTTGGAAGAAAGTTGGATTTAATTGAGGAATAAATGAATTATAAAAAAAGTTAAATATTTTATAGCAATTTAAAGCTATTTTAATACATATTAAAAAATAAGATACTGCCAAAAATAAACAAATATAATAAAAATGTGAAAAAAAGAAAAATAAAAAAATATATAAAAACGTAGTTAATTATTCTAAAACAGTATGACGTTTTTTCAAATCCTCTTCTGTAGCACCCATAGTATACATTAGCTCTGAAATTAGTCCATCTAAGAATATAAGTGATGTCAATTCAAAAGCAGTTCCTAATGGTGTTAAAGAAGAATAATTACCTTCAATTTGTCTTTTAATATGGTCTTCTTCATTTTCACCATCATTTTTTGTTCTTCCATGAACCCATAGTACAGAATCAGATAACTGAGCTATTGTAGAATCCAAATATGATGTTAAAGATAAAACCTTTGCACCTCTTGATTTAGCTATTTTAACAGGAGAAACAATACTATTAGTCTCTCCAGAACCAGAAATAGCTACAATAACATCATTTTCATGAATTGCTGGAGTGATTGTTTCCCCAACAATGAAAGCTGAAATTCCTAAATGCATTAATCGCATTCCAAATGCTTTAGCAACAAGACCTGATCTTCCAGCACCAATGACAAAAACCCTGTTTGACTCAACTAAAATATTGACAAACTCATTTACAACTTCTTCTTTAATATATGTACTTGCATTCTTTATATTTTCCAAAATAGCATCAATTGCGAGATTTATATACATAAAATTACCTAAAATTTAATTAAATATAATATTAAATAAAATAAATTAAAAAAATGGGCAAAATAAATTAATTAAATAAAATAAATTTTTTTAATAGAATATAAAAATTTGTTAAAACTATTATAAATATTTTCATGAAAAATTATTTGAGAAATTAAAAAGTCTTTAGAAAAATTTTTTCTTAATAATTTTGATATTAAGATATTTATTATATTAATTATACATGACATATAAATGAAATCATAATAAATGAGAAATTAAAAAAAAGAAATAATTGTGTCTGAATAGAAATACAAATCTAATAAAAACTATAACTCTAAATCTAAGGATTCAAAGTCTTCTTTTAAAATATTTAAAACTGTTTGAGTATATGTTCTGTTTACATGGGGTTTCTTTCCTAATTCTTTAATAAATTCATTTAATTCATCAGTGTTTTTAAATTTAGCCACAATAAATGCATCATACTCTCCAGTAACGTCATAAGCAACAACTATACTTTTAATTAAATTCGAATCTTTTAACCATTCAAGGGATGTTGTATCATTCAATGTAATCCCTATAATGGCTGTGATATTAAATCCTCTTACTTTATGATCCACTTGAGCAGTAAAACGTTTAATTATATTGCGTTCTATTAATTTTTCAATTCTATTATGTATAGTGCCTACAGAGATTTCTAATTTATCTGCAATAGCCCTATAAGGTGTTCTTGAATCATGAGACAATATTTTAATTATTTTAGTATCAATTTCATCCAAACTCCTTATAGGTTCGTATTTTTTATCCATATATATTCCCCATTTAGATTCTAAACTTTTTAAAAATATCTAAACAATTTATCAAAAAGATTTAAAAATTATTAAAATATTTAAAAAATGATTTAAAAATTATTAAAAAAATATCTTAAAAGATATTTTGAAGATTAGTTTTTTATAAAAATATAAATTTAAAAATTTTATACTAAATATTTAAAATTAAACAAGGTTTACATTTTATAA
>NZ_LWMV01000170.1 GCF_001639295.1 Methanobrevibacter curvatus
TAAAAAAAAAAGAAAAAAAAAAAAAAAAAAAAAAAAAAAAATGAAAATGAAAATGAAAATGCAAAAGTGAAAAAATTAAAAGGAATTAAAAAAGCAATAAAGAGATAAAAAGAGATAAAAATAGATAAAAAAGTGAAAAATATTAAAATAAATTTATAAATTTATAAATTAATATTACAACCACAGTGAGGTTCATCATCAGCAGGAACAAATTTCTTTATTTCTTGTAGTGTAATTGAGAGAAAAGAATAAGGTAATCCTGCTTCATTTTTTTGTTGTAAAACAGGAGAAACTCCCCTAAAATAGGTTTTTATATCTCCTGTTCCACCTATATCCATTGAAAGGAGAACATTAGAGTGTAACCCTTCAAAAAATTCCTGAATTTTCTCCATTATCCGAGTAGGTGACCTAATATTTACAGTTAGAAGTCCACCTTCCCTTGTTTTTAACCTAACAAGATTTTGATGCAATTCTAAAACTTTTCCATCCTCTAATTTAAATAAAACATTATCATCAATCTCTGGCATTCTATCACGTTTAGTGCATTTAATAAAATTTTAATAAAATATTTTTAAAAATAACTTAACTTTATTATACAATCCGAATTTATTATATAATTTATAACAAGTCTTTATTTAATAAGTCTTATATTAACAATTATATATATCTAATTATAAAATATAATTTTATATAATATTTTCCAAACAATTTTAATTGAAATTAAAAATAATTATGTTAATAATTTATATTTTTAATAAATTATGCTTTTAATAAATTATGTTTTTAATGAATTATATTTTAATAATTATTATATTTTAATTAATTTATATATTATATTAATAACTATTAAAATTTATATCATTATTGCTTATATTATATATCCTAATTTATATATTTTATAAAAATTACAGGATTTATAATTTTTCATGCATGATTTCAAAAAAAAAAAAAAAAAAAAAAAAATTAAAATAAAATAAAATAGGCTAAAATAAAATAAACTAAATTAAAATAAACTAAATTAAATTAAATTAAATTAAATTAAAAATTGGTGTTTTAATGAAAGAAAATAATAAAGACATTGGGACAAGAATTAAAGAATTAAGAGAAATTTATGAAATTAGTGCCAATGAGGTTTCCAAAGAGCTTGGTATTAACAAAGAAGAATATTTAGAATATGAAAATGGAAAAAAAGAAATTCCTGCCAATTTATTATATGAAATTTCATTAAAATTTAATGTAGATATGGGTTTACTTATTACTGGAGAAGAAACAAGAATGAGAATATTTACAGTTACAAGAAAAGGTGAAGGGTCTATTGTAGAGCGAAGAAAAGAGTATTCATATGAAAATTTAGCAGATAAATTTATTCATAAAAAAACAGAACCTTTTATAGTGACTGTTGAGCCAAACTCACATGAAAAACCAGATACTAATACTCATCCAGGTCAAGAATTTAATTATATTCTTGAAGGATCTATAAAATTTTTTATAAAAGAAAATGAAATAATTTTAAATGAAGGAGACTCAATTTATTTTGATTCAAGATATCAACACTCAATGAAAGCCCTTAACAATAAAACAGCAAAATTTTTAGCATTTATTTGTGAATAATTTAAAAAAAATATGTAATTATTTAAAAAAAAAACTAAAAAAAAAAGCTTTAAAAAATAATAAAACTAATTAAAACTAATTAAAAGCAATTAAAACTAATTAAAAAGAATTAAAAAGAATTAAAAGCAATTAAAACTAATTAAAACTAATTAAAAAACCATGTACTTTTTGAGGGAAAAAATGTCATCATTATTAAAAGAGTTTGTAAATAGAATAGAATTTGAGTCTTACGAAGATTTTAGAGATAATTTTCAATTTAAAGTTCCTGAAAACTTTAACTTTGCATACGATGTTGTGGATAAATATGCTGATAAAAATCCAGAGAAATTAGCATTTATTTGGTGTAATGATCATGGAGAAGAGCATAAATTTACATTTAAGGATGTTAAAAAATATAGTAATAAAACAGCAAACTTTCTAGTGAATTTGGGAATTAAAAAAGGAGATACTGTATTATTAACCTTAAAAAATAGGTATGAATTTTGGTTTATAATCATTGCACTACATAAAATTGGAGCCATTCCTGTTCCTGCAACACACATGCTAAAAAGCCATGATATTGTTTATAGATTAAACGAATCAGAAGCAAAAATGGTTATTTCTATAGATGAAAATGAAGAACTTATTAATGAATTTGAAAAAGGATTTAATGAAATAAATAGAGACATTTTAAAAGTTTCAGTAGGAACTAAAAGACCTGAAGGTTGGATAGATTATAAAAAAGAATTTTTAAATGAAAGTGAAGTATTTGAAAGAAAAAATGCTGAGCAGACTAAAAACCATGATGTGATGATCTTATATTTTTCATCAGGAACCTCTGGTGAACCAAAAATGGTTATACATGATTATACATATCCTTTAGCACATATCATAACATCAAAATACTGGCATAATGCAGTAGAAAATGGAATTCATCATACTTCTGCAGATACTGGATGGATGAAAGCTGTTTGGGGCGGTCTTTACGGACAATGGATTGTTGGAACAGGAGTATTTATTTATGATTATGATAGATTTGACCCATTAAAATTAGTTGAAAAAATAGAAAAATATCAAATAACAACCTTTTGTGCACCACCAACTATTTTTAGATTCTTAATAAAAGAAGATTTAAGCAAATATGATTTTTCGTCATTATCCTACATTACAACTGCTGGAGAGCCATTGAATCCAGAAGTTTACAAAAAAGTAGAGAAAATTTTTAATTTAAAACTTAAAGAAGGATTTGGACAGACTGAAACCATTATATCTGCATGTAATTTTCTTTGGATGGAACCAAAGCCAGGATCATTAGGTAAACCCGCTCCTGTTTATGGTATGAAGCTATTAACCAAAGAAAATAAAGAAGTAGATATTGGTGATGAAGGAGAAATATGTCTTGATGCTATAAACTCCCCACCAGGTTTATTTAAAGGATATCATAAAAATGAGGCAAAAACTAAAGAAGTCTGGTATGACGGAGTTTACCACAGTGGAGATACTGCTTGGAAAGATGAAGATGGATATTTATGGTTTGTAGGGCGAAACGACGACATAATTAAAAGCTCTGGATACAGGATAGGCCCATTTGAAGTAGAAAGTGCTGTTATTTCCCATTCTTCAGTCTTAGAATGTGCAATCACTGGAATTCCAGATGAAATAAGAGGACAAATTGTTAAAGCCACAATAGTCCTTGCAAAAGGATTTAAACCAAGTGAAGAACTTAAAAAAGATATTCAAAATCATGTAAAACATGTTACAGCCCCATATAAATACCCAAGAGTTGTAAAATTTGTAGATAAACTTCCAAAAACCATAAATGGAAAAATAAGCCGTGCACAAATAAGAAAAGATGATAAAAATAAAAATTAAAAATAAAGATTAAAAATAAAATACCTAAATTTTTTATAAGAAATAGCTAAATTTTTATAAAATGGATATATTGTTAATAAATTTTAAAATATTGTTTAACTCTTAAAATATTATTTAATTCCTAAAAAATATTGTTTAATTCTAAAATATTATTTAATTTTAAAAAATGTTTAATCTTAAAATAAAAAAAGTGAGTATATGAAAGAAATAATCAAAGACATTGGTAACCGTGTTAGAGAATTAAGGGAACTTTCTGATATTTCAGTTAATGAAATGACTAAAAAGCTTGAAATTGATTCAAAAAATTATGAATCATTTGAAAATGGAGAAAAAGATATTCCAGTAAGTATTCTTTTTGAAATAGCTCATATTTTAAAGGTAGATATGGGACTATTTATTAGTGGAGAGGAAACAAGAATGCATATATTTCATGTGACAAGAGCAGGGAAAGGCAGACCTATAGAAATGAGAAAAGGATATGAAGGGATTAGTTTAGCCGATAGATTTATTCATAAGCAAGCAGAAACTCTAATTGTTACAATAGATCCATTATATGACGATAAAGAGCCTGTTAGAAACTCACATATAGGACAAGAATTTAATTATGTTTTAGAAGGATCATTAAATTTATTGATTCATAATCAAGAAGTAATTTTAAATGAAGGAGATTCAATTTACTTTGATTCAAAATATGAGCATGCAATGGTTCCTTTAAATAATAAGCCTGCTAAATTTTTAGCTGTTATTATTTAAATATACTTAAATTTATTAAAAAATCTAATTTAGCCAATACTTAAATTTGTTAAAAGTACTTAAATTTATTAATACTTAAACTTAGTAATACTTAAATTTATTAAAAATATTTAATTTAAAATTCTAATTTTTTAAACTGATTTATTTAAAAATAAGTATTTAGGAGAAAATAATGTCATCATTAATAAAAGAATTTGTTAATAGAGTTGAATTTGACTCTTATGAAGATTTTAAAGAAAACTTTCAATTTAAAATACCTAAAAATTTCAACTTTGGATATGATGTAGTAGACAAGTATGCAGAGCTTTATCCTGAAAAAATAGCTATTGTATGGTGTAATGACGAAGGTGAAGAAGAAACTTTCACATTTAAAGACATTAAAGAAAAAAGCAATAAAATAGCTAATTTTTTAAGAAAAATTGGAATTAAAAAAGGAGACGGTGTAATATTAACCTTAAAAAACCGTTATGAATTCTGGTTTTCAGTAATGGCTTTGCATAAAATTGGTGCAATAGCTATTCCATCTACACATATGCTGAGAACAAAAGATATGATCTATAGAATAGAAAAAGCTGAAATTAAAGCCATTATAACTATAGATACTGATGAACTTATAAATACTTACAAAAAAACAGAAAAACAAGTTAAAACATCTTTTAAAAAAATTTTCATAGGTGAACACGATGAAAATAGAGAAATTAAAGGGTGGTATAATTTAAAAAATGAGATAAAAGAAGAAAGTATTGTTTTAACTAAAAAAGACTTAGATTACACAATAGAAAATAGTGATAAGTTTTTAATCTATTTTTCATCAGGAACAACTGGTCAACCAAAAATGGTTTTACATGACTTTTTATATCCACTTGGACATATTATAACAGCTAAATTCTGGCATAACATTGTAGAAGATGGACTTCATCACACTTCTGCTGATACTGGCTGGGCTAAAACAAGTTGGGGGCAACTTTATGGTCAATGGATTGCTGGGACTGCTTTGTTTATCTATGATTATCAGCGTTTTGATGGTTTAAAGCTTCTTGAAAAAGTGGAAAAATATAAAGTAACTACATTTTGTGCACCTCCGACAATATACAGATTTTTAATAAAAGAGGACTTATCTAAATATGATTTAAAAAGTATTACTTATGCTACAACTGCTGGAGAACCTTTAAATCCTGAAGTATATAATAAATTTAATGAAATAACTGGTTTAAAAATTAGAGAAGGCTTTGGTCAAAGTGAAGGTATTGTTTTACTTGGAAACTTCATTTGGGTGGAACCAAAACCTGGCTCAACAGGAAAACCTGCCCCTTGCTTTGATGTTGATTTATTGGATAAAGATGGAGAAATAGCCGAGCTTGGTGAAGAGGGAGAAATATCAGTATCAGTTAAAAATGGTTTTCCACCAGGATTAGTAAAAGAGTACTACAAAGACGAAGAAAAAACCAAATTTGCTTTTAGAAATAAATTTTATCACAGTGGAGATACAGCATGGAAAGATGAGGATGGTTATTTTTGGTTCGTAGGACGAAATGACGATATAATTAAAAGTTCTGGATATAGAATAGGTCCATTTGAAGTAGAAAGTGCTGTTATTTCTTATCCTGCTGTTCTTGAATGTGCAGTAAGTGCTTATCCTGATAAAATTAGAGGTCAAATTGTTAAAGCCACAGTAGTCCTTACAAAAGGATATAGTCCAAGCGAAGATTTAAAAAAAGAAATTCAAAATCATGTGAAAAAAGTAACTGCACCTTACAAATATCCCAGAATCATTGAATTTGTTGATGAACTCCCAAAGACTATTAGTGGCAAAATAAAAAGAGCACAAATCCGTGATGAAGATTTAAAAAAAGCTTAAATTTTTTTTAAAAAGTTTTCATATTTATAATTATTATTACTATTAATATTATTTCCATAAATTATTACTAACATTCATAAATTATTACTAACATTCATAAATTATTAGCTATATTCATAAATTATTAGCTATATTCATAAATTATTTTTCCTTTTTATATTCACTTTTTTAAAAAATTATTGATAAAATAATAAAATTTTATAAATATGTTTTTTTATTTAAAAGAAACAGCTGTTTAAAAAAAAACAATTTTTGAAAAAATATTTATTATAATAGAAACATATTTAATAATGAATAATTAACCATGCTAAATTTTTATAAATATAAATATTACTCTATAAAGATTAATTTAATTAAATTAAATATTAACTTTAGTAATAATTGCAAATTTAATTTTAAATACCCTATTATGAATAATTAAGAGTATAAATAAAAAAAATCATCTGAAATAATAAAATTAAGTGAAATATATGTCAGAAAGTGAATCAATACCTCAACCTTATCCAATTATACATAAAAACGAATGTAAAGCTTGTGAAAGATGTATTTACTTTTGTAAGCAAAAAGCTCTTGAAATGAGTGATGAACTAAACGATATAGGATATCAGTATGCTAAATATAAAGGTGAAGGATGTAATGGCTGTGGAGACTGTTACTACACTTGTCCAGAACCTTTAGCAGTTGAAGTACATGTTCCAAAAAAAATAATTAAAAGGTGATTAAATGGCTAATCAAATGGTTAAAGGAAATACTGCAGTAATTGTTGGGGCAATGTACGGAGGATGTGACTGTTTTTTTGGTTATCCAATTACTCCTGCAAGTGAAATACTTCACGAGGCAAGTAAATACTTCTCAATGCTTGGAAGAAATTTTGTTCAAGCTGAAAGTGAAGAAGCTTCAATTAACATGGTCTATGGAGCATCAGCAGCAGGACACAGAGTTATGACTGCATCATCAGGTCCTGGAATAAGTCTTATGCAAGAAGGAATAACTTTCTTAGCAGGTGCAGAACTTCCAGCTGTCATTGTAGATATTATGAGAGCAGGACCAGGTTTAGGAAATATTGGTCCAGAACAAGGGGATTACAATCAAGTAGTTAAAGGTGGAGGTCATGGAAACTATAAAAACATAGTTTTAGCCCCAAATTCAGTTCAAGAAATGTGTGACTTTACTATTAAAGCTTTTGAATTAGCAGACAAGTATAAAAGTCCAGTTTATGTTTTAGCAGATGCAGTACTTGGTCAAATGGCAGAACCTTTGGAATTTCCTCAAAAAGCTATTGAACACATTCCAGATAATAGCTGGAGTGTAAGAGGAAATAAAGAAACTATGGAAAATCTTGTCACGTCTATATATCTTGATTTTGACCAATTAGAACATTTTAATATTGAATTACAGAAAAAATACAAAGCTATTGAAGAAAATGAAGTTGAATACTTTGAATACCATGTCGAAGATGCTGAAATTCTTTTAATTTCCTATGGAATCAGTAGTAGAATATCTAAAACTGCTGTGGACATATGTCGTGAAAATGGCTTAAAAGTTGGATTGTTTAGACCTATAAAATTATATCCTTTTCCATATAACAGATTATCCGAGTTAAAAGAAAAAATAGATAATTTCATCTCTGTTGAAATGAGTAATGGGCAAATGCTTGAGGATGTTAAATTAGCCATTAAATCAGATGATGTTGAATTAGTGAATCGTATGGGTGGAAATCTCCTAAATATAGGAGACATTTTAAGAAAAATATCTCAAGTTAGTGGAAATAAGAGTATTTTAGACCCTAAATATTGTAATTTTAATCAAAATGATGACAATTCTAAATTCAATGGATTCAGTAAAGATGAAGTCAATAAAGAAAGTTTTAAAAGCATAATAGATTAAGGAGGTGAACTAATGTCTAATAAGAACACTAGATATGTTGAGGATAACAAAAATAATAATCATGATAAAAATAATGAAACTATTAAAAATTATGATAAAAAGAATGAATCTATTGAAAATGAATATGAAACAATAATAATGAAAAAATCAGAATCAATAAACAATGAATTTACAAGGGGAAATTCATTGAAAACAACACATTACTGTGGAGGATGTGGTCATGGAATATTGACTAAGCTTATTGGAGATGTAATGAGCGAATTAGGAATTCAAGAGAGATCTGTTATGATTTCTCCAGTTGGTTGTGCAGTATTTGGTTACTACTACTTCAACTGTGGAAATGTCCAAACAGCTCATGGTAGAGCACCAGCAGTAGGAACAGGAATATCTAGAGCAGAAGAAGAAGCTATTGTAATGAGTTATCAAGGAGATGGAGATTTAGCATCCATTGGTTTAAATGAAACATTACAAGCTGCAAACCGCGGTGAAAAAATAGCTGTTTTTTTTGTTAACAACACTGTTTATGGTATGACTGGAGGACAAATGGCTCCAACAACCCTTATTGGTGAGGTTACAATAACAAGCCAAAATGGAAGAGATCCAAATTATACAGGGTTTCCTATTCATATGTGTGAACTAATAGACAATCTTAAAGCCCCTGTTTTAATTGAAAGAGTCTCACTTGCAAATCCTATGGATATTCGATTAGCAAAAGTAGCCATTAGGAAAGCCCTTCAAATTCAAAAAGAGGGAAAAGGATATTCATTTATAGAAGTTCTATCTCCTTGTCCAACTAATTTAAGACAAGGTGTTAAAGGAACAGAAGATTTCATTAACAAGCAAATGAAAAAAGAATTCCCAGTAAAAGTTTTTAGGGATAAATCAAGAGATGTTGGATCAGTTTTACGAAAACAGTCTGATTTTTCTATTGAATCTCTTGATAGGATTTTTAATGTTGAAAGAGATGACGGAAAGTCAATTGTAGATGATTATTCATTTAATAGATTAAATGTTAAAATAGCTGGTTTTGGAGGTCAAGGAGTTTTAAGTGCAGGTTTAACCTTAGCACAAGCAGCATGTTTTGAAGAAAAATATGTTTCTTGGTATCCTGCATATGGACCAGAACAAAGAGGAGGAACAGCTAACTGTTCTGTTGTAATCTCTGGTCATCCTATTGGTTCACCAGTAGCAGACAATATAGACATCTTACTTGCATTTAACAAGCCTGCACTTGAAAAATTTATCTGCGATGTTAAAGAAGATGGAGTAATATTCTATGATTCCCGCGTTGGAGAATTTAAAGGATACAACAATATTGAAAACTACTGTGTTCCAGTTTATGAAATAGCCAATAAACTAAATGTTCCAAAAGCTATTAATACAGTTATGTTAGGAGTTTTAATGGAATATGGAAGAACTAAAAACAATATTCTATCAAAAGAATCATACATCAAAGGTATTGAAGAAACTTTTGCTTCTAAAGAAAAATTAATTGGCAAAAACATTCAAATACTTGAAGCTGGAGCTAAATGGGCTAGAGAAAACTTAGATTTTAAATTTTAATAGAAACATAAAATGAGGAAAAACAATGAATTATTGGACAAAATTAAGTGTAGATTATGCTTCACAAAAATCATACTTAGATGATTTATTTCAGATTTACCCTACAATTCCTGAGGGCATTAGAGATATTGATAATGAGTTATGGAAAGATGTAGAGACTTCTTTCAAGCTAAGAGATAATATAAATTTAATAAAAAATCTTTTAAAACTAGAATTATTTCCAATTAAAGATTCTTATGTTGCATTTTTAAGAAAATATCCAAAATCAATTGATTTAAACCCTAAAACAATTAACAGGTTGTCAAGTAGATTGTATGAAATGGGGTTAAATGAAATTTTTAACAAATCCACAGAGCCTAAAGAAACAAATAGACAAATGGGACCAAAATTCCAAAATTGGATTAATAAAGGGTTTTTAGGATTTGATTTAGTAAACTCTGACGAATTTTTAAAGTCAAAAGATGATGCTATTTTAAAAGGTTCAGATTTACAATTACAAAACTTTGCAGAAGAACATTTGAATTACACATCAAACAAAGGTTTAGATTTCATTGGTAGATTTAACAATGAATATGTAATTGCTGAAGCTAAGTTCTTAACAGATTTTGGAGGTCATCAAAATGCTCAATTTAGAGATGCAACTGCATTATTAAATGATGATTCAGTAAATGCAATTAGAATAGCTATTCTTGATGGAGTTTTGTATATAAAAGGAAAAAATAAAATGTACAAATACATTGAAAAAAATGATGACAAAATTATTTTAAGTAGTCTACTTTTAAGAGAATTTTTATATTCAATCTAAATTAATTAATATAGGAAAATAATATGATTTTAGATTATTCTAATAAAAAATCGAAAAATAAAATATTATCTAATGGGGATAATAATCTATTTAAAAATATTCAATTTAATATTGAGTATGATAACCTATTGGTTCATGGAGAAAACTTGAAAGTATTGAAAAGCATGCTATATAATTTAAATCTGAAAGGCAAAATTGACTTAATATACATTGATCCGCCATTTTCAACAAATAATGTTTTTAAGATTAGTGGAGATCGAGCAAATACTATTAGTTCTAGCTTAAATGATGAAATAGCTTACACAGACTCTTTAACTGGAAGCACATTTATAGAATTTTTAAGAGAAAGATTAATTATTTTAAAAGAGCTAATGTCAGATAAGGGATCAATATACTTGCATATTGATTATAAAATTGGACATTATGTAAAAATTATGATGGATGAAGTTTTTGGGATTGAAAATTTTAGAGGTGATATTGCAAGAATAAAATGTAATCCAAAAAACTTCAAACGAAAAGTTTATGGGAACATGAAAGATTTAATCCTATTTTATACAAAAACCAACAATTACACTTGGAATGAACCAAGAATTCCCCTTGATGACGAAGATATTAAAAAATTATGTTCTAAAATTGACGATAAAGGTCTTAGATATACTACTGTCCCATTACATGCACCTGGCGAAACAAAAAATGGACCTACAGGATCTAAATGGAAAGGAATGTACCCACCAAAAGGTAGACATTGGCGATGCAATCCTAAAGAATTAGATAAATTAGAGGAAAATGGAATGATTGAATGGTCTAAAAATGGAGTTCCTAGAAAAAAAGTCTATGCTGATGAAAAAAAAAGAAAAGGGAAATTATTACAAGATATTTGGACATATAAAGATTCACAAAATCCAAAATACCCCACTGAAAAAAATATGGATATGTTGCAACAGATTATTAAAACATCCTCAAATCCAGAGGATGTTATATTAGATTGCTTTTGTGGATCTGGGACAACATTGTTATCTTCTCAAAAATTAAATAGACATTGGATAGGTATTGATGAATCTGAAAAAGCAATTAAAGTTACAAAAAATAGACTTAATGAGATTCAAACGACCTTAGACAATTTAAAAATAGATTACAAATTTTTTGATTTAAGTCAAAAAACTTAGTACTCCATAATGTATTATCCTAAAAATAATTATTATTAATGATTGATTGTGAAAATATGAAAGGAAAAGTAATATTTATTGGGGCAGGACCAGGAGATCCAAAACTTCTAACTATTAAAGGATATGAAGCCATTAAAAATGCAGATACTATTATATATGCAGGTTCACTTGTTAACAAAGAAGTTTTAAATCATAGACAAAAAGATTCAAAGGTTTACAACAGTGCCCAAATGGACTTAAATGAAATTATAGAAATTGTAGAAAGAGAAGTTAAAAATAATAAAATAATTGCACGTGTACACACTGGTGATCCTTCAATTTATGGTGCTATTGGTGAACAGATTAGAGAACTTAAAAAAAAAGATATTGATTTTGAAATTATTCCTGGAGTAAGCTCTGTTTTTGGAAGTGCATCAGCTCTTGAACTTGAATTGACAATTCCTGAAGTTTCACAAACAGTTATAATTACAAGACCTGAAGGAAGAACACCAGTTCCTGAAAAAGAATCTATAAGCAGTTTGGCACAACACAATGGAACAATGTGTATTTTTTTAGGAATTGGAATGATAGATAAAGTTGTAGAAGATTTAAAAAAGGGTTACAGTGAAGATACTCCAATAGCTGTTGTTAAAAAAGCCACCTGGCCAGATCAAGAAATTATAAAAGGAACACTAAATGACATAGCTCAAAAAGTTAAAAGTGCAAAAATTACAAAGACTGCAATGATAATTGTTGGAAATGTGATAAATCCTGGTGATTTTAATCCATCTAAACTCTATGATGCTGATTTTAAACATGAATATAGAAAATAAATGAATCAACAGGCATGATTTTATTTTTAAAAAAAATAAGTTTTTAATTAGTTAAATAGCTTCTTGTCCTCTTTCACCAGTTCTTATTCTAATAACTTCATCAATCGTAGAAACAAATATCTTTCCATCCCCTACCTCACCAGTTTTGGCACTTTTAGTGATTGTTTCAATAACTTTTTCTAATTCTTCAGCACTTACAACAAGTTCAATTTTAGATTTGGGAATTAAATCAATACAGTAATTAGATCCTCTATAAGATTCTTTGATTCCTAATTGATGTCCTCTTCCTTTAACTTCAGAAACAGTCATTCCCTTAAATCCTGCATCAGAAAGGGCATTTTTTACATCTTCATATTTTTCTGGTCTAAAAATAGCTACCACTCTTTTCATAATATCACCTAAATAAGTTTTAATTCTTGTATATTATATTTTTTATAAAAATAATTTATATTATAATCTTATATTATAATCTTGGACAAAAAATTTGTAATTAAACATTATTTTAAATATTTTTTAAATACTACTTTACATATTATTTTATTGTCTTTATTTTGTATTTATTTTATAATATAATTAATTATACTCAATATTTACAAAAATAAAGCATATATACTAATATTTTATGAAATTAAAGAAAATTTAATTTAAATTATTTAATTTAGATAAATTTTTTTATAATCATTAATTAAAAAATTTCTGTCATGAACTATAATTATTAAATCATGACAAAAAAGGTTATTTCTAAAATTTAGATTATGATTATTATATTATTTAATTATATCATCATTAAAATTTAAAAAATATAAAAAAATTAAAACTTAAAATTTAAAAAATATAAATATTTAAAATTAAAAAAATAAAAAAATGGAACATATAGAATTAAAAATTAAAATTTAAAAGCATAAATATTTTTATCCATGAAGTATTTATAATCTGTAACCTACTTCTTCATGGACATGAGTATCTAATCCACCAACTTCGGCTTTTTCTTTAACTCTTAATCCTATAGTCATGTCAATTATTTTTCCAAGGATTAAAGTAGCAACAAATGCATAAACAATAGTTGCAACAACAGCTATTACTTGAATTAATACTTGTTGGGGATTTCCTGCAATTAAACCTGCAACACCACCAATAGCTGGAACTGCAAAAATACCAGTGGCAATTGTTCCCCAAATACCACTCATACCGTGCATTCCAAATACATCCAAAGTATCATCATAGTTAAATTTAGGTTTAATATATGTGACTGCAATGTATGAAATAATTGAAGCCCCCATACCAATTATTAAAGCACCTTTAACATCAACAAAACCTGCTGCAGGAGTAATGGCAACTAAAGCACAAATAGCTCCAGATAAAGCACCAAGAACTGTTGGTTTACCTTCTTGAATTGAATCTAAAATAACCCAAGTAACAAGACCAACAGCTGCAGCTAAATTACTCACTAAAAGAGCAGAGCCAGCTAAACCATTGGCAGCTAAACCAGAGCCACCATTAAAACCCATCCATCCAAACCATAAAAATCCAGCACCTAAAACGGCATATCCAAGATTATGTGGTAGGAGAGTCTGATCCCTTCTTTGACCTACTAAAATAGCTATTGCAAGAGCAGATAAACCAGAACACGTTTCTACAACTGTTCCTCCAGCAAAGTCAATAAGACCAAGCTGTTGTAACCATCCACCTCCCCATACCCAATGACAAATAGGAATATAAACAATACTCATCCAAATTGTAATAAACAATATCCAAGATGTAAATTTCATTCTTCCAACAATGGCTCCTGAAACAAGAGCAGCAGTAATTCCCATAAAAGTTAATTGGAAGCCAATAAAAACAAATTCAGGAATTGTACCATGTAAAGTATTTATTCCAATTCCATTTAGGAACAAATGCTCTGGAAAACCAATAAAACCATTCATTGTTGGACCAAAAGCAAATTGATAGCCATAGACTAACCATATAATACTAGCTATTGCAAAAGCAATTAACGTTAGAAACATGGTATTTAAAACATTCTTCTTTTTCTCTAAACCTGCATAAAAAAAAGCTAATCCAGGAATACTCATTAACAAAACCATAATTGTAGCAACAAGCACCCAAGAAGTGTCACCTGCACTTAAAACATTTACCATAATCATCATCCATAGTTGATTAAAAAACTTATTTAAATTTGCTTTAAAAAATAATTGAAAAAATAACGGATATAAACAATTAAATAACTAATAGATATAAATAACTAATATAAATAACTAATATAAAAAAATTAATATTATATTAAAAAAACTAGAGGAAACCCATTTCCTATGGATATTTTTTAAATTAATTATATAAATATTTTTACATTTTAAGAGGTGTCCCACAATTCAAAATTTAATTGATTAATTTTATTATAACGATTAATTACAATTTTATTTACTAAAATAATGCTTAATAAGTTATTAATTTATATTTAAATAATAATTTATTGATTAAATCAATTTTAAAGAGATTAATTTTTTTATGAAATTAAATATGGGACATCTCCTAAAAGCAAAAAAAAAGCATTTAAAAACCAAAAAATTCTTAACTTGACAGAATTAATATTATTATTATTGTTATTGTTATTATTATTATTATTATTATGTTTTAATTTATTTTGCTATAAATTGCAATTAAATAAATTTTTAAAAAATATAAAAAATATGAAAATATAAAGATACAAAAAATATAAATTTAGGGAAAAATTATTTAATTTGTTATTATTGTAGATTTATTTTATATTATTCTAATTTTTCTTTAAATTCGCAGTCTATGTTATTTTTTGAGAAGGCTAATGCTAAATAAATTGGGTTTTCATTCTTGTATCTTGTGTAATATTTTTTTTCTTTAATTTGTTTGAATGCTTCTTTTATGATTGCCTTTGTATTTTTTGTTGATGAGTATTTGATTTCTTAATTATTGTTTTGTCTTTTATTTTAAACACTGTGTCTGCTCTTCCAGAGTATGTTGTTACCTCTCCTTGTGAGTCAATTCCTAGTAGGTATAGTGCTGCTAAAAAGATTCCATGGTAATATTTCTCATCATCTCCTTTTAATGGATAAGATAGTCTGTGGTATATGTTTTCTAGGACTTCTATGAATTTTTTTGAATCTTTATTTAAAATGCTTGTGTATGTTTTGTTTTTTAATTCTTTTAGGTGACCATTACTTAAATTTGTGTAAGCCAAGATAATTTCATTGATTAGAGACTCCCTAACTTCATAATTAGGAATATCCAATATATACTCAGTAGCTCCATATTTTTTGCTTTTTTCTTTTATTGTTAGGTATCCTGTTTGAAATAGTAATGTTGTGGGGTGTATATTTTCTATTTTAAATGTGTCTAAATCATTTTTTGTTGCAACAATAGGTTCTATTATTGGTTGTAGGTTGTTTTCTTTTTTAAGTGTTTCCATTAGGAATGTTGGTGTTCCACTGCTAAACCAGTAATTTGAAAATTCTCTCTTATTAAATAAGAATAATGTTGAAAAAGGGTTGTATACTTTAGTTTTTCCATCCCAGCTGTAGCCATCATACCAATGTTCGATTTTACCCAATGTTTCTTTGTAGTTAAGGGATTCTTCATTTGCTAAGTTTTCAATATGGTCTTTGAAACATTCTTCTAGTTCTTTGTGAGTGTAGCCACAAATTTTAGTGTAATCTTTGTCTAGTGTAATGTCATTAGGGTTGTTTAGTCCTGAAAATATTGATGTTGACGAGAATTTGGATATTCCAGTTATAAAAATAAATTTTAAAAATTCATCATTAGCTTTTAAAGATTGATAAAAATTATTTAAAGCTTTTCTATTCTCATCAGCTATTTTAAAATTTGTTATATGATCTATAATAGGTTTATCATACTCGTCAATTAAAATCACAACTTTTTCTTTAAGTTTTTTATTAATTTTTTTAATTAGTTCTCCAAATCTCTGAGCTAAATTTCTTCTTTTTAATTCTATTTCAAATTTTTCTGAAGTCTCATCTAAAAAATCAAATAAAGAAACTTTTAATTCATCTGAATTTTCATAGTCCATAGATCCAAAGTCTATTTTAATCACAGGATATTTCTTATTCCAATCCCATTTATCATAGATATATAAGTCTTTAAATAACTCTTTGTTTGCTGAAAATAACTCTTCTAATGTACTGACTAGAAGGGATTTTCCGAATCTTCTTGGTCTTGAAAGAAAGTAAACTCTACCATTGTTTATCATTTTATGTATTTGTGGTGTTTTATCTACATACAGATAATTTTCATTCCGTAATATAGAAAATGATTGAGTTCCAATAGGTAATTTTTGCATATTAGTAATCTCCAAATTTTATTTGTTTTTATTTAAATAAATGATGTACTAATTCATTTAAATTAATTATATATTTGTTATAAAAATATAAATACTTTTCCAAATTTAAAATATTTAAATTATTGAATTTGAAAAACCATGTAAATTAGTCACAATGCTGTCAACTTAAGAAAAATCTTTTTCAAAATTATCATTAGTTTCATCAAAAGATTTAAATTGATTATATGCAAAGATTTCAATTTATAATATTTATCATGAAAATTATATTAAAAATTCCTTAACTTGACAGAATTGTAAATGTTCACCTAAAGACAATGGAAAAATACTTAGAATTTAGTTGGCATTTATCAGCCAAATTAAGGTAAGATCCAAAAAAAACTTTTAATTTTATTGGAATATTTATATTTGATTAAAATCCCTTCCAAAAAAGGAATTTGAAAGCTTTTTCTAAGGTATTTTTTATTAACCTACTTTTTAGTGCTTTTTTTAAAATTAATTTTTTTATTTTTCTTAAAATTGTATTCTTATGGAAATTTTTTTCATTGAACTACAAGATTTTTACATTTTTTTATATTTGCATGTTTGTATACTTGTATAATATATTGTCTTTCTCCTGGTGGTCTTTTATGGACTACTTTTTTGCTTTTTAGTTTTTGGTGAAGGTTTAAGGGGATTATTTCTAGTTGTTTTGTCTATGATATCATCTATAGCTTATAGAGATTCTCTGAAGTTTATCAAAACTTTCATCTAATTTCTTAAAATAAACATTAAAGCTCTTGGATAATTAGAAAATTAAAAATAAGTTTTAATTATAGTGTTAGACAAAATTTTTATAAGTAATAAATTTTATATATTTATATAATATATGGAGCTGTTTTTTTATGGTTAATATGGTTCAAAAGAAAGTTGCGGATTTTTTGTCTGATGATGAGTTAGAAGAAACTATAAAGAACAATAAAAAGAATTGTAAATTGTTTCAAAAGCTAATTTTTATTAGAGCTGTTAAGAAAGGTTATAAAGTTTCTGATGCTTGTGATTTTTTACAAATAAGTGAACCTACAGGACATAGATGGTTAGATAACTACAATGAAAAAGATTTAGCTGGATTAAGTCCTAATTATGAAAAGGTCGGTAGACCTTCCAAGATGTCAGAGGAAAATAAAGAAGAATTTTTTAAAATAATTGAAAATGAAGATAATTTAACACCTCAAAGAGCTCATTCAATCATTAAAAATAGATATAACCTCAATTACTCCATAAGACATGTTTGTAGGATTGTTGAAAGTGGAGGATATAATTATGGTAAAGCTTATCAAATATTTTCACAAAAACCTGATAATGCTGATAAAGAGCTAAAAAAAACTTAAAAGACGTAGATTCTGAAAAAAATATATTAAGTTATTTAGATGAAGTAGGATATTCAAATAAATGCTATTCAAGGAAAACATACTATAAAAAAGGAACAAAAAACATTACTATAAGAAATGGCGAATATCTCCCATTAAATGGCTTTGGATTTCAAACTAAAAGCGGAAACTCCATAATAAAATTCAAATCCACCTCAAAAACATTTGACATAATAACATTCCTTGTAAAATCCGCATTTATAATATGGAAAAAAAAGAAACAGCTGCCAATTACAACTTTTAGTAAACTACCATGAAAAAATTCTTAAAAATATTAGAAATAAAAAAATTAGAAAACAAGATATTAAAAAAACAGATGCTAAAAAACAAATAATAGAACAAAAAAGACAAACATTAAACCACACAATCAATAACTTAGCAAACGAAGAAACCACTAATTCATTTGAAGAATACAAAAAAGCAGGAAAACTCGATGAATTAATAGACCTAAACAACATAGAAAAAAGAAATTGATGACAAAAAACTACTTAAATATCAAAAAAATGAAAGAAAAAAAGAAACAGAATGAAAAATCTAATTTACATAACTTTGTTTCTAACTTAACAGAAAAAGAATGGGTTAAAGATTTCAAAAAAGAAAAAAGAATAGTGATTGTCTTAGACAATGCAAAAATTCATAGAGCCACTCTCACTAAAAAAGTTGCAAAAATACTAAATATTAAATTAGTATTTTTAGAAAAATATTCTTCAGATATAAACCCTATAGAAAGAGTATGGTACTCTGTAAAGCATAAATTATCCACAAAATATATCGAAAATGATACTTATTTAAAAGAACTATTTAAACATTATTTCTACATTTACACAACAAAAAACTCGTAAAATTAAAAATACAAATATAAATCACATTACTTAAAAAAATTTTTGTCTTTCACTATATTTTACATTAATTAAATATTAATAATAATATGTATTTTAAAAGATTTATAAAAATAAGAAATTTAAAATTAACTACAATAAAAAGTTATGAAGTTGTTTTAAAAGAATATTGTAAGTTATTTTCTAAAGATTTAGAAGAAATACTTTTTGAAGATAAAAATGATTTAAAAATAAGATTAATTCAATATCGAAATTATTTAATAGATAAAAAATTAGCTACAAACACTATTAAAATGAGAATGTCTAAGATTAAAACATTTTACAAACATTATGATATTAAAATTCCTCAAATTCCCAAAGTCCAACTCAATGAAATACATGAAGGATTTGAGGAAATGATAAAAAAAGAAGATGTTGAAACAATTCTTAAATCATTGAATAATTTAAAGTATAAAGCTATTATTTTATTTATATTAAGTAGTGGAAGTTCAATACATGAAACAATGAATTTAAGTTTGAAAAGCTTTTTTAAAGGATTTAATATAAGTTGTGATGAAAATATTAATGTATTACTTAAAAAATTAGAAAAAACAGATAAAATTCCAATAATACAAAAGATAAGAGAAAAAACAAACTATCTTTATTATACCTGTTGTTCAATTGAAGCCACAGAAAAAATAATATCTTACATTAAAGAAAATGAATATGAATCATTTGAGGATAAGCTATTTAAAGGAAAAAAAGAATCTATAATCAATTATTTCTATCACTTAAATAAAAAACACAATTTTCCAATGATAAACAACCACAGTTATTTCCACAGCCATGGTTTAAGGAAACTTAATGCAACTACAATTGAAGATCTTGATTTTGCAAATATAATTCAAGGCAGAAAACCAAATAAAATCGTTGAAAGCTATTTTAAAATAAATCCAAAAAGAGTAAAAGAAAAGTACATTAAACACCTAAAAAGCTTAACAATATTTCCAGATGAAGAGCTTGAAAAGTTCTTAAAAGACAATTTAAAAGATGATGAAAGAACAGTATTGAATAAAGAGTTAATAAGTGAAATTAAAAAGACAAATGAAAAATTAGATAAAATTATAGCTATTTTAGAAAAACATGCATAAAATAGCTATTGTTTTTTAATTTCAAAAAAATCATATTATATTATGATACCTGCTTTTTGACAATATAATTATCTATCCATTTTTCGACAAAAGATATTTCATCAACTATTATGGAATATTTTACCAATTTCATCTTTTATTATCAAACAATTTTTTTTAATTTTAAAGGTTTTTTATTTAAATATATTTAATTTTATTTATTCAATATGTTTGAACTTCATTTCAAGTAAAACAATTAAAGCAAAGCCAATGATAACTAATATTATGCAAATAGCTATATCAAATGGGGATCCTCCGATAGTAGTTGTTATCTGGTCAAATGGAATTCTAAGTGTTCCTATCATAACTCCTATTAAGAGAGCAAGAGTTATTTCTTCGTGATGCTGTAATAGATAATCTAACAATTTTGAAAATCCTAAAATTCCAATTAGTGCACCTAAACAGAATGTAATGATTTCAACCCAGCTAAAAGAGTTTAATGCATTTAACATATAATGATATTGACCTAATAGCAATAAGATAAAAGCTCCTGAGATTCCTGGAAGAATCATAGCACATATAGCTATCATTCCTGAGAAAAACAATATTGGTAAAGTATGATTGGTAGCTACTGGATTTAAACCAACGAATATATAAGCTAGTATAAATCCAATTACGGACACTAAAATTATTTTAGGTGAGAAATGGACGACTTGAGTGTATAAAACATAGGAAGATGCCACTATCAGCCCTAAAAAGAATGCAAAAGTGAATGCAGTATATTCATTAAGTAGGAATCCAATTACTTTGGAAAGTGTTAACATTGCAATAGCTATTCCTAAAAGAAGTGGTACAAATAGCTGAAAATCAATTTCATCTAAGAAATTCTTCTTAAATAATGAAAAATCACCTTTAATAAGAGGTTTAACGAATGAAAAGTTTATTTTCCCAATAGCATGTACAAGTCTTTCATATATTCCAGTAATTAAAGCAATTGTTCCCCCAGAAACTCCAGGGATAATATCAGCAGACCCCATAAACAATCCACGAACAAATATAAGTAATGGTTCTATAAATTTATTTATCATAACAACTTCCTTTTAATTTATTATGCTATCTTATTTTATATTTTAACTTATTCTATTTAAATGCTGTTATATATTTTAGATTTACTTAAGTTTTATAGAATTCTTAAGTAGTATATTCTACTATAGTGATAAAGCAATCAATAAACTTGTATTGTTTTATTTTTCTGTTTAAGTTTTTTAGCTATTAATTTTACATGCAAAAAAAACTTTTAAAATATAAAAAATTTTTTATCTTACACAATATAATTTTTTTATATGTTTTTAATTTCTTCAATTGAAAGACCAGTGTATTGTCTTATTTTTTCATAAGGAATGTTATCTTCTTTCATTTTACGAGCATTTTCTATTTTTTCTTCTTCTTTACCTAATTTCATTCCCTCTTCTTTTGTGTAGTGTATGTGTCCTAGATATTCTCTTTTTATTTGTTCTATTCTTTCATATTCCCTATATTCTTCTGGCGTTCGTATTACTTCTATTGCTCTGTCATGTACATTTTTTATTTGGGAGTTCATTTTTATCACTTTTTTTACTATTTTTTTGTTGAAATGTTCTTGGTTAAGGTATATTAACCATTGGTGCAGTTCGTTGTTGTATTCTATTTGGATATCAGAGGTTTTAATATTTTGTATGTAGGTTTTTAAGTCTAAGTTTATAATTTTTAGTTTGTCTGTGTATACTTCACCTTGTGTATTATTATCTGTATTTTCCATAATATTAAACTTTCGGTTGAACTTTTGCTTGTATTTTTTACTTTTTGATATTTTGAATGTTGTAATTAGTATTAGTGTATGTTTATTTACATTTTCAGGTATGAGTAGTGTTCCTTTTTTTATTGATCTTGAGAATTCGGAGGTTAGGTAGTGTAGCTTGTTTAGTTTAAAATCTGGTGTCTTGAATTGTTGCATTTCTATTATGTAGATGTTCTTGTTTTCGTCTTTGACTTTTAAATCTAATATACTGATTTTTAGTCCCTGGATTTCGGGCATTATTATTTTACTTTCTAATATTTCAATCATTTTGACTAATGATTCTTTGTTTGCTTTTAGGTTTGCATTTATCAGTCCTTTAAGCTGTTCTTCACATCCCTCTTCTCCAAAGGTTTTTTTAAAGAGAAAGTCATTTAAAGGATTATAATTCCATGTATTTTGATTTGTTTTTTCTAGTTTCATGTTTTTACCGTTTTATTATTAATTGTAGTGAATAACAATGAAATAGCTATTGTTACCAATTTTAAGATAAAAATGCAATTAAAATATTATTAAAAAATTATTAGAAAATTAATTACTAACAAACTATTTTTCTCTATTTTATACTTATTTTATTAAATAATATATAAATTTTATTTGTATTTGATAAAATAGTTCAACTAAAAGCTTAAATAATTATTAAAAAATAAAAAAAGCATAAAAAAATAAAAAAACTAGTAAAAAACAAAAAAATTAATAAAAAATAAAAAAAAGTAAAAAAAATCATTAAATAAAACAGTAAACTTACTGGAGATTTAGCTATTTTAAAATATTCAAAATCGAGAACTTTAGTTTTTATTCATATGATAGAATTTTTATTGAATTCTGTGAAAAATTTATGGCAAAATCACAAACAGATTTAGTGCCTCAATTTTTAGTAAATAAAATTAAAAAAAGCATTTTTATTCTGATGAACGCTTTGTGCAATGTTAGGTTTCGTGTTATTAAAAATGGATATTATATGTCTCAATCCTTATTAGTAGAACATTTGCGCAATAAAACACACATTTACCTTCTGATTTTGGAAAATTCAATGACATTTTCTAATCTCCATATATTAACCTATATATCTACATATAAATGTTAAATTAAATGATAATCTAAAATCCATTTTCTAAAATAATAGCTATTTTTTAAAATAGCTATTGATCAAAGAGCTATATAGAAAATTTTGATTTTAATTTTGAAAAGTTTATTTAATTTAGTAAATTATTTAGCTAAAAAGCTATTGTTTGTAATTTATAGAGTTTTTTATTCTCATAACCATCACCAAGTAAAAATGATTTATATAAAATTAATTTAGGTAAAATTTCACCAGATTGAGATGAACCAGCATCTTGCCAAGATTTAAATTCTGAAACTTCATTATTTTCATATTCATAATGAGGGTAATCATAGTAATAAGATCCACAATCACATTCATCAGTTATATCAAAACAATATTCGCCTATACATTTAGAACAATATTCTTGTGGATCCTCTACTGCACATGATTCACTATCACAATAGCTAAATAGTTTTTTAGAGGTATTATATTCTACAAGAACTAATGTATGTGCCTTTAAAACTTTTTCGTCATTGTTTTTGACAAACATAACAAGATTTGTAATGTTAATAGACTTTGGGATTTTTAATGTAAGATTGAATTCCTGTAAAGCAGAGTGTTCCTGAGAACCCTTTTTAAGATATACAACTTCAATACTAGAATCTCTTGAGTAAATTTCAACATATGAATCAAATTTTTCTTCAACTAAACCCGTTAAAATATAATAATTATATTTATTTGTATCATTAAAACCATAATCAAAAAGACCAAAATAATCTAAATCATGGTGAGAAATAAATAAATATGGACTATAAACCTCTTCAATATTTTCAAAGATATCTGGAGATTTTTCAAAGATATTCGAGTTATTTGTTACATTTCCATTAACACAACCAATAGACATAGCTATTAAAATAAAAATTAAAAGAATATAAAGTTTTTTTAAATTCATATACATCAACCACCAAAAAAAATGATAATAATTACAGTGATAATAATTTATAATAATAGTTATAATAGATTTTACAAGACCTAATTCCCATCGCAACCCTTGTTTTAATAGAACACTCTGTGCAATTATAAATATTACCACTTCCTTTTTTTATTGATTGTTTTTTTAAATTGCTATTTCTATTTTGTCGTAATTTAAAATTGGAATTTTACTATTTTTTCTACCATCTATTAACTTTATAAATCCTTCTTTTTCAAGATTACTGATTTTTTTCTGAATAGTAGTAATATCTTTATGTATTAATTTTGCTAATTCACTTATTGATTTAGGATTTTCATGTTTAATAAAAGTCATTAATTCCATTTCTAACATACTGATAGAACTGTAGTCTCTGTATATGGTTTTACTATCTTTAACTTCTTCGTTAGGATGTAAAATATAGTGTTCCCATTCTTCAAGGTCAAAATTAGTTAAAGTATTTTCAGGATCAGATTTGATGACCTGTTTTAAGTTCTCAATATTACCATATTGTTTTTCATATTTTTCAATTATTCCTTTTCCATTAGTTATATTTATCATTCTAATTTTTATCATAATAATTCCTCTAATAATCTTTTTTTATTGATTGTAATATTTTTATAAATATGATTATCTATAATTTTTAAAGCAGTGTCAAAGTTTTCTATTTTTATTTCGTGTTTTTTTCCTTTTTGTGAAAAGTGTATGTGTGGATAGCCATGAAATGTGTCAATTCTTATATTTGTAGGCATTATGATTATTGCCCATCCTCTGGGGCTCTCTCTTGCATAAATATCATATTGCCCTATTTTTATCGTGTTTGTTAAACCACTTTTCATATTATATAATATAATCCCATATCATATATAAATGTTATTGTTTTTATACTATAACTTAAGCTTCTATTTTTTAACATAAAATATTAAAAAAACACTTAGTCCGTGCTGTGTCCGATTAATGAAAAACCTAAAAACAATAACAATTGAACAACCACTCACCCACTGTCACAGACAAAAAAGTATAAAAAACACCTGAAAAAACTACTATTTCCTACTGTGCATATAATATAGGTGTGAGGCTAGTAAAAATGAAATACACACAAAACCAAAATTACATAAAAAAACCATCTTGCTTTGCAAGAGAACCTCAAGACGAATTCAACTACGAATCAAGAATCTCACCAGGTACAAGTAAAGCACATAACAACACCAAAGGAATCTTTTATATATTATTCATTCCCCTTTTTTTATTGAATAAAATAGTGGGGGTTCACCTTTAATTTTAATATGCATAAAAATAACATCCCCAGGATTTAATTTGATTATTTAAAGCTATCGCTAAAATAACTTGTTATATTTGGTTTAAAAATTAGTTCCGTAAAATTTCGATTAAAAAAGCCAACAAACCATTTGAGGTTTATTGGCTTTAGAAGATGTGGATATATTATATATACTTATATGGAGCAATGAACTATTCCATTTGATTTATCCATTTTGTAAACTTCTAATACAGTTCCACATGGCAATAAAAATTCTACTTCTTCAGGTATCAGAGAATTTTGCATTATATAAATTCCTTTAGTTCCTTTAAGAGCATCAATTTGCAAAATAGCTCCAGTTTAAACTCCATAATACTTTGAAACTCCTTTATCAAAACTAGTAGACATGAAACAATTTTCATTAATAAGTTTATCTATTTCAAATTTATAAATAGTGTCTTTACAACATTTAAAAATAGTAGTATCTTTAATAAACTTAATCTGGCTATTATCTAAATTTTTAACCATATTCTTAAATTCTTTTTCACTGAATCCATATTTATTTTCTAATGCAGAATTCCATTTTCCACCATAATTTCTAAGACAATCATTAACAACATTACTGTTATCATAATAAACTTTCATAGCATCTTTTACATTTTCAGGATAATTTTTACTATAAGTTTTATCTAATTTTTTTAATTCATCATAAGATAATTGACTAATTATATTCTTATAATCACTATAATCAGTTAATATTTCATAGTCACATTGACAATTACCTGACCAACAAGTTTTATCATTATATTCAACCCATAAAGTATTGTTTTTTTCTAATTCAACACATCCAACTATGCCTTCATAATAATAAGTACTAATATACTTTTTATTACAATTGAAACGAGTGTTACATGTTCCTAAATTAACATGAATGGAGTCGCAATCCTTGTTTTAGTAGAACACTCTGTGCAATATAATTTAAAATTATATTTTGATGAAGACTTTGAGGTCGCAATCCTTGTTTTAGTAGAACACTCTGTGCAATTAAGAAAAAAGGAGTAAGATAGTATGAATTATAAATGTCGCAATCCTTGTTTTAGTAGAACACTCTGTGCAATAGCACCCAAATTTTCCTTGAAAATTGGATTTTATATACTCAAAGTTCTGCTTTTTGTAGTCATTTTGTGCAAACCTATTTGGATGACTACATATATAAAGGTTTGCTCAACTTATATAAATACTTTTTTATTTAATTTTTATTAGCGAATTGTTTTATTTTAAAAAATTTAAAAAAAATAGCTGTTAATTTTATTTTTATGAGGTAAAAATCAATTAAACAAAATTAAATTCACTTTAATAAAATTAATTTTTTCTAAAAATTTTATATTTTTTTATTTTGTTCAACTTATTTAATAGGTTTGCTCAAAATCTTCTCAAAATGGCTTTAATTTTCTTCTTTTTACCATCGTCTATAGAATCCAATGTAGTCTTCTGTTCCTTCTAAAAATTTTCCAATTAATTTTGCTTGATAATGTATAATATCAGAGTATTTTGTTTCTTTATCATTAAAATTAATTTTATTTGAAAGCTTTTCTTGAATAGTTTTTATTAGAGTTCTTCTTGATTTATCCGATAAAATCATTAATCCATTAGAAATCATAAAATCATCTAAATCTAACTGATTTCTGTTAAAAATAGCTATTACTGATTTATCAACTATTTGTTGGCGAAACTCCTCCATTAAATCAAACACTAAGCTTGTTCTCCCTTTTTTATCAGAGTGTAGAAAACCACAATAAGGGTCAAGCCCTGCTAAATGTATGGTTCTCCAAATATCACTTTGTATGATCGCATATCCATAATTTAACATTGAATTAACAGGATCTGCTGCACCTCTTCCATTTCTTCCTGTAAAATTAAATTTTTCATCTATTACAGTTTTAAATCCTTTCCAGTACTCTACTGATGCCTGTCCTTCAATACCAAAGATTGTTCCTCTAATTTCATCGGCAGGTAAATCTGCAAGTCCATCAATTTTTCTTGAGTATTGTGTTAATTTATCTTTTTGTATAGTAAGTATTTCATTGTCTCTTGATTTTGACAAAGTATATAATGTTGCCTTTTGATTTTCTATTTTGGCTTTTATAAATGCTTTTGCTAATATTCCACTTCGTTTATCATGTAATGATGAATATTGCTCTTTTTTTATAAATACATTTTTTTTCTCTGGAGGAGAAAGTCTATAATCTAGTCTGCCTTTCCAATCTATGTCTATACAATCAACATCATGTTCTGCTAACAATCTAAGTGCATCAAAAGTTATTGATCCTTTTCCAGTAATTACAATTTGGGTTAAATCTTCTACTAAAAAATAATCTATTTCTTTTCCTTTTTCTTTAATTACAATTTGGTTGTCTCTTTTAGAAATTGATTTTCCAAAACCTTCTATGTATATTCTCATAAACTTCCTCGCAAAATATAGTTAATAAAAATTTTGATTTATTTAATATTTAAATTTTTTTGAAAAAGTTCTTATTATTAGAAATATTATGAAATTCACATAAATATTTATCAAGCAAATGTTCATCAAATAAATGCTTTATCAATAAGTAAATTACATTTTAAAATCTTTAGATTGTGATATTTTTTTGAAATATCTTTTTAATGCTATTTTTATAAAATATTTTAATAAAAATATAGACTCATTGAAAGAAATAAGCAAATTTAAGATAAAAAAGTTATAAAATAGAGAAAAAGTATATTAAAAACAAGAAACAAAAAAATAAAATATAAAACTTTAAAAAAAAAATAAAATAAAAAAATAAAAATAAAAATTGATTAAATGAAAACAAAATTATTACTATTTTTTGGAATTTTAATAGGCATTATACTAATGTTTGCTTGTATTGCTATTATTCCTCAAGAAGAAGATCCAAAGTTAGAACATATTGGCATTGTTGCACCAGAAGGATATGAAATTACCCAAGAGGATTCTGCTGTTCTTAAATTATATGATGGTTCAAATGCAATTTTTGTATATGAAACCGATAAAGAAGGAGTTGAAAAATACAACACAGAGTGGACTTCATTAAAATCTAAAAATATGACAATAAATGGAATTCATATTATTTATAAAGAATATAAAAATTATAATGGTAAAAATAATCGTAGCTATAATTATATTTTTAATTTAAATGGACACTACTATATCGTTGAATCTTTTGCACCACTTAATAAAAATATTATTAAAAATATGCTTATTAGCAATCTAGTTAAAAGCTCTACAGAATTTACACTTCCAAATCTAATTTATAAGTCACCTTTAAAGGAAAATACAGAATCAACAGATAGCACACAAAAGAAAATCAATTACAATAAATATAACCGTGGTAACAATTATTATGATGATGGATTAGATGATTATCCAGATGATGATTTTGATCCAGAAGAATACGACGACCCTGAATATGAATCTTGGGATGATTAAATTTTGGCACTTTCTACTCTATTATTCTATGCTTACTTTAATTTAATAAGGTCACTCGTTTGTAAAATTTAAAAAAAATACAATTTTTTCAAAAAAAAACTTCATAATTTTTATACTCTTATAACTTAGAAAATATTTTAAACAATAAAAAACATATTACAATACAATAATTAAAAAATAATAAAAAACACTAAAAATGTGATAATATGAAAGATTTGCCTATTGGGCTTGAAACCTTCTCTACACTTATAGAAAATGATTATGTCTACATTGACAAAACAAAATACATATATAAAATGGCTCGTCCAGGAAAAAGGATATTTTTATCTCGTCCACGCCGTTTTGGAAAATCTCTTTTAGTTAGCACTATTGAAGAACTTTACAGAGGAAATAAAAAGCTATTTGAAGGTTTATTTATCTACAATAAATGGGATTGGAATAAAACTCACCCAGTCATTGTTATAGACTTTGGTGATGTGAATGTTAAAACAAAAGAAAGCTTAACTAGAACTTTAAGCTTTAAACTAGACAAAATAGCTAAAAGATACGACATTAAGCTAACAGCCCTGATTTAAATTTAAAATTAAGTGAACTACTTGAAGAAATTTTTAATCATTTTGGAAAAAAAGTTGTGATTTTGGTTGATGAATATGATCAGCCAATCATCCAAAATATGAATAATCCAAAAATTATTGAAGATAACTTAATAATTTTACATGATTTTTATAAAGTTTTAAAAGCTAATGATAGATATATAGAATTTTTATTTATAACTGGAGTCTCTAAATTCACTGGTACTTCCCTTTTTTCTGGAATGAAGAATCCAGATGACATTACCTTAGAGGAAGGGTTCAATTCTATTTGTGGATACACACAAAAAGATATAGAAAGAGAATTTAAGGATCATATTATAAAAACTGCTGAAAGTTTAAATTTCTCAGTAGAGAAAGCTTTAGAAAAGATGAAAATTTGGTACAATGGCTATTCTTGGAATGGAAGAGAAAAAGTTTACAATCCAAACTCCATTCTCAACTTTTTTAAAAAAAGAAGAATAGACAACTACTGGTTTTCATCAGCAACTCCAACATTTTTAATAAATGCTTTAAAAAGTGATTCTGAAATTATATTAAAAAACAGAGAAGTTGAAAGTGGTCTTTTAGATAATGCTGACCCAATAGAAATAAATAACACTCAACTTCTATTTCAAACAGGGTATTTAACAGTGAAAAGTGTTAAAAATGAAGATAGGGTCAAATACACCTTAGGAATTCCTAATCGTGAAGTTGAAGAATCTTTATTTGAGAGATTGTTAAGTCTTGTTAGTGAAAAAAGTTTAGTTGAAATACAAAAAATAAGAGGAAATATACTTAAAGCAATAACAAATGAAGATGCTGAAGGTTTGAGAGATTTAATAACCATATATTTGTTATCAGAAATACCTTATCAACTTCATGTTAAAAAAGAACACTACTACCATAGTATTTTCTTAATATGGCTTAAAACCTTAGGATTTAAAATACTAAATGAAGACTCAACAAATATTGGCTCAATAGACTCAGTCTTGATTAAAGATAAAGAAACAGTAGTCATAGAAATTAAATACTCTGAAACTGAAAAGCAAAAGGATTTAAAAAAAGGAGTAGAAAAAGCATTTAAATCAATAAATGAGAAAAAATACTTTGAGAAATATTTAAAACATAAAAACAGTAAACTGCTTGCAATAGCTTTCAACAGAAAAGATAATCTATGTGAATTTAGGAAAAATACCTAAAAAAAACATATATCAATTATATAACTTTTTTCAACAAGTTTATAAAAATTCAAATGAAAACAATCTTACTTATCTAAACTGTTATCAAGCAATTTAAAATACATTAGAATCAAAATAAAAGTTAATTATAAAAAAATCTTTTACTTAGCTTTCTGCCCTATTATTTCAACTCCTTTATTTTTGAAATGTTTGTCGAATGTAGCTATTTTTTCTATTTCTAATTGTTCCATTAGCTCTAGATATAAACAATCCCAAAAAGGTAATCTTTGAGGAAAATAACTAACAACTCTTTCCATAGCCTCATTATATAATGGAACATCTTCAACTATATTGAATTTTCCACCATTTAATCTACTATATGATTTCTCTAATGTTTCTTTTGAAACCTTTAATTTTATATTTAAAACAGTAATTACCTCTAAAATTACTGAATTAGATATTATTAATTGTTTATTTTTAATTTTTTTATATATTTTCACTGCTTTTTCATGATTATCTTCAGTATCAACAAACAAATCAATTATAAAATTAGCATCTAAAAATATCATTTTAGTATTCCCCTTTTCTTATTTCATCAACTGCTTTGACTGAATTAAATCCTTTTGGGGCTTTTATAGCTCCTATCATATCATCAATAGATGCATCAGGGTCTTGTTCTACAAGCATTTTTAATTTGATTTTATTCTTTTTAGGTTCTTTTTTTATTCCTTGTTTTATGTATTCTGTTATTACTTCTGTTTGTGTAATATTTCTATTGTTAGCTATTCTTTTAACTGTGTTAATCAGCTTTGTATCCAAATTTATACTGGTTTTAGCTTTCATTTATTTACACCTTATAAGTTTTTTAAAATAATATGTATTATATACTCTGTATTATTAGTATATAATATTAACTATTTCCATTCAGGGTGTCTGATAATTGAAAAAAATTGAAGAGATTTGACATATTATTTAATATATTTAGAGGTTATTATATTAGTATTTTATAAAAGTACAATTTATCTGGTCTTTAAAAACAATATTCTAAAAGTTACTCTTTTGATTTTAACAATGAAAAAAAATCCACAATATTTATTATCATTAAAAAATTGACTTTATGAAAATAGTTTAAATTAAAATATAATGGTTTTATTAAGTTTTTTTTAAAATTAAAACTGATTTCATCTGTACTTTTAGAAAATCATAACATATTTATCTCAAAACATATTGAATAATCTTTTAAACTCTTAATTTTTTCATAAAAATCAGACACCCTGTTTCCATTTATATTTATATCTCCTTGCAAAATAATATGATTTTAAACACTTCCTTATAAAAGTTTTGTTGAAAATTAAGAAAACATTCTTTTATTGTCACTATTTAGAAAAGTTTTTGTTGGATATTCCACATAAAATGCCTAAAGAGAAACATAATTAAATAATCTTAAACTCTCTATCTTCAGGCAAATTTATTTCTGTATCTGCAGTAATGTCAATAGATTCTTTACAATTTTCACACATTGGAAAAAGAATAATACTATCATGCTCTGATGAAAGATATGACTCAAACTCTCCTTCTAAATCCATTCTTTCACTTAAATCTAAATCTCCAGAAAATAGAGATTTTTGAATTCTATGCATTCCAAAATGTTTGAGTAATTTAATTAAGTCTGTTCTTGTTTTGTTATTAGAAATATCATAAGAAACAAAGGTTAACATATTTTCACTACTAATTTATTTATTGAATGTTGTTTTTAGGTATTATTTTTAATATTAGTTTTAGACAGCCATTTTTAGGCAATGGAAAAATTTATATGTTATTTAAAACAATAGTATATATAAGTCTTAGTAAGTCCCTATAGTTTTATTGCCCTTTGGTAATGATAATCCCTTTTTGGATACTGTGGCTATAAGGGCATTGACTTTATTTTATGGCTACTTTTTCTAATTTTTCATTAAGTCTTTAAGCATTAATTTTTATTGAATCTATTTTTAAGCAAAAATTATATTTCATTGTCAGTAATTTCTTTAATGGTTCCAAAACCTTGACTAACTCCTTTACCTAAACCAAAGAAATCAGGAATTTTATATCTTATTTTAAACTCACCTGTAAAACCTATCATGTTAAGACCTTTAAATATTACCTCACATTCATCTAAATGAGTTTTAGGGTAAATTTTTCTATTAACAATAATTCCAAGTCCTTTAGACATAGATAAAATATTTCCAATTAGTATGCTATTTAAGAATAGCTTTTTATCTTTCCACATTTTTAAATTTTGGAATTTAGAGTGGTTATTTGGATTTAAAGCCACCCAAGGTGAAAGGAATTTGTAATGAATTTCCTCATTTGTGGTTCTGATATCTGTAGTTTTCTCTCTAAGTATTTTCTCCCTTACTTCATAAGTATTTTTAAGTTTTAACTCTTCAATATCGGAGTAAATTTCCTTTATAGTGCTAATTCCCTCTTCAATAGCTAAAATAGATACCTCACCATCTACTATTTTATATTGAATTAAAGGATATGAGTAAAGAAACTTATTTTCTGAGAAGTGGTTATGTAAAAGAGGGTAGTCTTTGAATTTATTTCCTATGTAACCTCTAAGCTTACTTACTTCTTCAGTGACTTTCTTGTCTGTTTTTAGGGTTAGATGGGCAGTATTAATTTTCATTTTATTTCCAGTTAACAACTTAAAATCTTTTCTCAAATTAATAAAAGCATTACTTATAAAATAAAATACTTTATTTTCTAAATAGCCTTTGATCAAACTTTTCCTAAAAGTTTGTTCTAAATTCATTTAAATTTTCTTTTAATTTCTTTAATTTTGTCAAAATCTGAGTCAAATGAAGCTATTTCTTTAATATTCAATTTTTTCATTATTTCTATTGATACACAATCAGCAAAACCAATAGTTCCATCATATTTCCTATATGTATAAATAGATGAATCATAAATGTCTCTATTTTCGCTAAAAATTATGTAATTGTCTTTAAAGTTATCATAAAGCGATTTTCCAGCTTTTCCACCAAGAAATTTACCAAGCGAATTTAATATTTCTGTAATCACTAGGTTAGATATGACTTTTTCTTGATTTTCAAGATAACTAACTAAATTTAGGGAGTTTTTATGGAGATTATCTCTTTTATTTATAAGAGCTATTATTATTGAAGCATCAACGAAGATCAATATTCTCACCTTTCTGAGCCTTTTTTTTAAGTTTAAGAGCATTGGTAGGTTTTTTAGTTTCGATTATTCCAATAATATCTTTAAAGTTGGTTTTTTTACGAAAATTCAATTTAACCTCATTGTTTTCTAGTAATATCCATTCAATAGTGTCATCTTTTTTAATGTCTAACTTATTTCTAACTTCTTTAGGAATAACAGTTTGATATTTATCATAAACTTTAGTAATAGGTACCATTAAATCACCTAACAATATTATGTTTACCTAACTATTTAACTTTTCCTATTGAATCATTTATTAAAAATTAGATATTAAAGATTATATATTAAATTTAGGAAACTTGGATAATTTCATATCTTCATCAATATCTGAATAAAGAGATTTTGAATATTCTAAAACAGAATCAAACAAATCATTAGCAGTTTTTTCATCAATAGGATTTAAACCATGTGCTAAAATGGAATTATTTCTTTTTTGTACATTATTTTTAAATGATTCATCTTTAAAATATTTGCCTGCAAAACCTACATTAAAGTCTTCTAAAAGCAAAAAATTGTTATTTAAAGATAATTTAAAAGTTTTTTTATCATTAAATGATTTAAAATCCTTTTTAACATGATAATTAAAAATACTATCTATACGATTAGGAGAGTAAATTTTAGATAATTCATTTTTAAAATTTTCTTTATTAATTAAAAAAATTTTAGAAATTCTTAGATTCTCTGAATCAATTATTTTAAGTTCATTGAGTTTTATCTGGGAAATTAATTCAATAGCACGGTATAATCTTGCAACTGCATCATCATATTTTCCTTCTTCAATCCTTCTTTTAGCATTATTTAATAAATCAGGCAAATAAAATTTTATTTTAGATGATATTGATCTATTTTTATGAGATAATTTTTTTTTCAAAAAAGATATATTATTTTCAATTTGGTTTAGAAAACAAGGATTAATTTTATCAATTGTTTCATTTAAAACACTGTTTTTTCTTATTATCTCCAATAAATAATTCAAATAGTCATATAATAACCCTGTTCCATTATACTCACCATCACCTTTTATTTTATCGTTGAATTTATCCCAATCATCATAAAAGGATGTTAATTTACCATATACTTCTGCTTCATTTTTTAATTTTTCATCATCTAATTTATTTTTTGCTAAGTTTAAATTAGTTAATGCTGCTACAAACTGGTAGTTGTTAAAAAAGTCTTTTGCTCTGTTTAACTCGGTAACAGCAAAAATATCATAAGGATCTTTCTGTTCTTTAATTTTCTCAAAGCCAGTTTTGACAACCCCAACTCCACCTTTATCTCTTGCACCTTCATCGTCTTTAGAACCTACATAAAAATATTTACATCCAGTTCCAATTCCAGATAATGCCAATCCTGCAGTAATAGGTTTTGTTCCTCCAGTAAAATCTATTGAAACATCATATCCTTCGTTCTTAAGTTCCATTATGGCATCATATGATTTAGCATATGCCTCAACATAATCTTCATGATTAGCTATAATTTTAGTTCTTGACTTTTCAGATGAAAAATCTGTGCCATTTAAAACATTCTCAACAGTTTTTTTTGTATCTTCAGAGGGTAAAAAGTATACTAAATCTGGATTAAACTTTTTAATTGAAGTAATCAAAGGATCCTCAGTTCCACCAACACTTAATACCAATGCTTTTTTATTAATCATAAAAACCACATTATTTAATAAATATATTTATCTAAAAATTCAGGCTTTAGAAAAAGAATTAAAATTAATTAACTTTCTCAAATTTTAACTTAACCCATCCCAAAGGCATGTTTAAATTTGTAACAATTGATCGAGATTTTGGAAAATTCTCATCATATTCTTTCACTGCTTTTTTAACTATTTCTTTAAATAAATTTTTATCTGTCTTTTTTATTCTCATAGCTAATGTAGTTGCCATGAAACCTGAACCAGAACCTATTTTTAGCAGAGGACTTTCTTCATTATTCTTTTTTTCAATTTCTGAATAAAAACTTTTCAACTGAGAAATATCTACATTATTAAGCTTGTTTAATTCGTCATTATCATATTTCAATATATGTCTTTCAGTATCAATCAAATCTTTAGAAAATTCATAAATAGAAGATTTAATAGTTTCTATAGAAATTAATTCTTTTTTTGAATCAATACTTAATTTTTTATAAACTTCAGAATCGTAATTAGTTGATATATAAAAATATAAAATATTTTTAGCAGGAATAGTTTCTAAATCAACATCCACACCAGTTTTAAGATAATTTGTATTGTTATTCCTAGATTTTGGGTTTTTATCCTTAGAAACAGATAATTTAGTTATATTGTAAAGTTTAGGTTTTTTTATAGTTGTAGAATCACTTACATGTAAAAAACGAGAAATATTATAATAACTATTATTATTTTTAGCAACTGAATAAGAAAAAAATCCATCTAAAAGTTTACTTATATCTAAAATACTCTTTTTATTATCATTCATGGTGATTTCTTTTTTTAGAATTGAATCTGTTATTGCTTTATGTAATATTGCTGCTTTAATTGAACCTTTAACAGAAGAACCAGGAACAAAAAATTCATCAAAAGTTTTTATATGTTCATCTATTCTTGTTGGAATTTTTTTAATATTATCATTAATTCCATCTAAATCCGTTTCTAAATAATACCTTTTAAACTTAGTTATCTTAGAATTTTTATTAAATTCTTTATCAAATTTTTTCAGTAAATTTTGAAATTCATATTCTTCACCAAAACCTTTCTTTTGAGAAGTAGGAGTTAAAACACGTTCAATAAATGTATCTTGGAATTTTTCTGGGAAATTAGATAAATATTTTTCAATATTAATCCTACAACGAGATATTTTATTATTTCCGTCTTTACAAGGAACTAATTCTGATTGAGTATAATTTTTACCTGAGCCAATATGAATTGGAGATAAAATTCGCATATCACATTTATATCTTTTAGTATTTGTTTTAAAATCCATTAAATCTCCCTCCTAAAAAATAAAGGAAATGCAAGTCCATATTCAATTGCTGGTGGAGTGTTAATTGAGTTTACTTTAACTACTTGACCTAAAAAATCTTCGTAATTGCATTTAAAAGTGGAACCTTCTTTAAAAAATTTTACTTCTTTTCTTAAATCACCAGCAGAGCCTCTACTTCTTTTTGAACCAAATTCATAGGCAATAGGTTCAAATTTTTTTAAATCATTTGATTCTATATCTGGAATAACTCTTGATAAAATTAATAATGAATCATTATTTCTATTTTCTTTTTCATTAATATTAAAATCATTTTCAATTAAAATATCCTCAGATAGAAACTCAAAATGACCTTTACCATTTGAAATATCTCTACCAAAGCCCTTATCTTTTAAAAATTTAAGAGCAGATTTAACAAGAGTTTTATATTCTTCATTGTTATTATTAAAATTAATTAAAAAAAACAAACCCATATTACTAAATTCATAACCTTCAGTGTAAAAAATGTTATCACTAGAATTTGTTAATCTATTAACAGAATTATTTGGAATAACAGTTTGTTTAAACTTGTTATTATTTAATTTACCTTTTAATTCTTTTTTAAATAATAAATTATTTTTTATTAAATATTCATCATCAATTTTATTTAGCAATTCATTTTCACCTAATCTTCCATTGATTAAATCAAAAAATATACTCTCTTGAATAAAATCAACTTTTTTATATTTTTTTCTTTTGTCATGAACTCCATCAGAAGAATAAATATTAATGATTTTTGGAAAAAATTTAATGGATTCATTTAGTTTATTTTCATTTAAAATCACTGGAAAGGCAGAAGACACTACAAATGGAGGAGTGTTTTGGAAACTATTAATTAATTCATCTACTTTATTTTCAGAATAAAGTTGACTAATAGCAGATATAATAGCCCCAAAAATCGTGCCTGAATGTAAAGATGGAAAAATCGACAATGGTTTAATATAAACCAACATTTTTAAAACTCCTTTAAATTAAGATTTATTAAAATTTATTGAGAATTATTGATTAATTTTTCAATATCCTCTTTGTTAAACTTATTTATAAAACCAAATTTAACAGGTTGACCATTATTGTTTTCATCAAATTTATAAAATTTATCATCTCTTTTTTCAATGTTTATATTCTCAAATTTGATTTTACCATATCCTCTACTTCCTGAACCACCAAGATAATTATCTTCTAAAAGAAACATCGATTTAAATAAATTAACAAAATTATCAACAATCTCATCACTTTCATATTGACTTAAAACCATTTCAAAATCAAACTTAGAGCTTTGAGGAATTCTCTCAACAGGTCGTGGAGTGGCTTTAGAGGTAATTGAATCAATAGTGTTTTCATATTTAACTTCAGCACCTTGAACTATATCCTCTGCATTATTCCATTTTTCATCCATGCCTTCTACATGAAAAGAATCTCTCACAATTAATCTAGTTGGAAAGTTTGGTTTTTCACTTATTTCTTTATTGTCTGGAGAAATTCCAAATAGTTTAGCAGATTCAACATTTAAATCATTAGATGGAATACCTTTCTTCCCATCCCCAGAGTTTTTATATTTAATATCACTTAATTCAAGCAAAGTTCTTAACTTGCCTTTAAGAGAAGATCCAGGAATATAAGGATAACCTGTAATCCTATTTTTAATAATAGGATTATCAATAACCCCTATTTCAACAGAATCCTTTGAATCTCCAATATGTAATCCAGTTTTTAAATTTATAGTTCCAGTAATTAAATAATTGGCTATAAAATATCCATTTTCTGACATGACATCACCTTTAATTTAAAATATCTATAACTTCAATAAATTTTCCATAAGCAATAACCGATTCTAAAAGTTTAATTAAAATCTTTAAATTATTTATAAATTCTTTCTCCCAATTGTCATTTTCATTTGATAAATTATCATAATAAACTAAATCCATTAAAAACATTAGTAATCTATAAAAATCATAAGGAATTAGCCCTCTTCCAAAAGAATAAGAAATTTGTGGTTTTAATCTATAAAAATCTGTGAGTTTATTATTTGAGTACAGTTCAATATTTTTTAAAGCATTAAAAATCTTGCGTAACTGATTAATGTTCAAATTATTTTTAGGATTTTTAGATTTTAAAAATCTTCTAGCTATTGAATTAGCATATTCAAGTTCACCACATTCTTCATCATCTATCAAATCATTTAGCTCATAAATTGTAACTAATGGATGGATTTCAAACGATTCTTCATCAAAAATATCTTCAGAGTAGGATTTATTTTCACTTAAAAAAGTATGAAATTTATGATAAGCAACAATTGATTCAACAAATCTGACAAAAATCTTAAAATTCTCTTCTTTCTCCTTAGATGTTTCTATTTGACTTAAACATTTAATCATTAAATTATAAAACAATTGAGGAATAGAGTTTCTGTTTAAAGATATTTCCAATTGAACTTTAAATAAGTGAAATTTAGGTTTTATTAATTCCCAATTATCTTTAGTTTCAATCAACCTCAAATCATCAAAGAATCTTCTTAGTTGAGTAACTTTCAAATCATTCTCGGATTTAACAAAAGATTTTCCTAATTCATAAGAAAAACCACAAATATCATACATATCAATGTTATCAAAATTGTAGAATTTATTTTCATCTAAATATTGAATATTATATTTTATTTTGAATTTATGTCGTAAGCTATCATTTTTACATGATAAAAATGTCTTTTTTTTATCTTCTTCATTAACCTGTTTTAAAGAAGCTTGGTGCTGAATTATTGGTTTTTTACCTTTTTTTTCAATTTTTCTGATTCCAGTATATTTAACTACTACAACGTCATCTTTTGAAACATAGTTATTGATGTTTTCAACATGCTCATTGGCAATCTCGGAAATATGTATAAATACCCTATTATATGAATAGTCAACTAAGACAGCCTTTGCATCATATTTTTCCACTTTTTTTATTTTTGCCACAGCTAAAGCATTTTTTTCGGGCCAATCATCTTTTTTATCATTGGCTGAAGAATTAATCCTTGCCATTTAAATCCCTCGATTTTAAACTTGCCAATGAAACTGGAATTTTAATCCATGGCATGAATTTTCTTCCTTCTTTATCGAATTTTGTAAGGAATTCTTTCTCTTCTTTTGACAAATTTTTACCTTTCATTAGTATTAATTTATATTTAAACATTGGTGTAAACTTTTTATTTCGACAGCGATTGTTATAATCATAGTTCCAATCATTTTCATTATAAATTAACTCTGAAAAATGTTTGTTTTCATCAATAAATGTTTTTTTCCATAAATTAAGCATAGTATATAAAAAACTTCTACTGATTTTCCCAGGAACATATGATTCTAGTTTTTTTCCAAATTCTAACAATCCACTTTCACCATTAAATCCAGAAAATGCAGAATAAACATTGTTGCTTTCCCATTTAACCACTTCATTAAAAACTGTAATTTTATCTTTACCACAATTTTTAGAAGCTTCAAGAAACTCATCTGCTTGAATAATCGCTTTACCAATAGGAAACTTAGCATCCACAATGTTAATTCCTGCAGATAAAGTTATTGATGGATTTTCACATGTCCATTTTCTAAATTTATCTCTAAATTCTTTTGAAAATTCCATAATGTCATCATAAGGACCTAAAACAAGTAAATCATCTCCACCAGAGTAGTTAATGTGTATTGTAGGAATTGATTTCTTTTCACACTCTGAACAGACTTTAGCTTCTTTGTTGTTTTTATCTAATTCTTTATAGACATAAAAGTTATCTTCATCACCTATAGAATGCTTAAACAAACTGTAAGAATCATCGTCTTTCTGAAGATTAAGTTTAATTTTTTTAATTTGTCCATTTTTAATTTTTTCTTCACAATCTGAACAAAGCTTAGGAAACACTCTGTAATTTTCAGCTATTTTATTTATAAAACCTGAAAAAAGCATGTCCAATTGAGTTGATAGTGTAGATATTCTTGATATGGTTGCACCTTTAACTCTAATTGGATTTCCATTATCATCATAGATTAAATTTCCATCCTTATCTTTTTTATCTTCTTCAAGAAATTTAAAACCACTTGTAAATATTTTTCCTAAGTTATCTACATCCATTTTAACTATGCCTAACTTATTTGCACCTGTACTGATTTGAGCAAGGTGTTCAAAGTATAATGGATATTCGCTATGTCTTGGAACAGTGTTACCTAAGAAATTAAATCCTAAAGATATTTTATTTGAATCTCCAATTGATTGAGATTCTTTTACCTCACCAATAGCTTGAAGAATATCTTTATCTAAAAATTCTGTATCATTTAATTTAATAAGTTCTAATTTTTCAAATGGAAAATCATTTTTAAGGTTTTCTACAAATTCTAATGTTGCAGTATATCCTAAAAACTTATAACCTATGCCTAAATCTTTTTCATAGAAATTAAAGTTAGTTTTATTCTTAGAATAAGCTTTTATCATGAATTTAGCATTGGTAACTGCTTGACCTAACCTTTCATGATCCTTACAAAAACCACAAATACCTTTTTCAGACTTCGTTGGTTTTCCACATACAGAGCATGTTTTATCATAGTTTACAGATTCTTCTAATTTAAATACTTCATCTAACTGATTTATAAATTTCTGTTTTTTATCTAATGTAAGTTTAGCATTTAAATTTGAAGTTATATCCCCAAATCTTTCTAAATCATTACCACTGGATTCTTCATAGGCTACAGCCAAATATAACTCTGCATTAAACTTTTCAATAAACATTTTATTTATTTTCTGCCTTAATTCATTGAGTTTTTCAATTGTATTTTTTGTATTTGCTGCAACAATGACAAACCTTCCTCCACCACAGAAAAGAATGCTAGATTGGTTTAAACCTAAATCATCTGTAATTCTTGAAGCGATTGAATCATTAAGGAGGTTTATATATAATGATCGACCCCTTAATCTTTTACTCATTCCTGCTTGAGCATCTTGTGGAGATGAAACTCGGTAAATGAACTTTTGAATCCCTGAAATATCTCCAGTGATAACCAAATAAACTTTTTGGCCATCCACTGTCTTTTTTAATTTTTCATGTCCATCTTTTGAAAATATATAGCGAGATGTTGCCAAAGCAGCTGTTGTTTTTAAATGATCAAATAAAGAAATATCAGCAACAGAACGGTAAGCTGCAGAATGCATTGTTGATGTGTATTTTTTTAGAAGTGATAAAGTAGTATTAAAATCACTATCGAAGCCTATAGTATTTAACTTCTTAAATTCTCCTTCAAATTTATTCCATAAAGCAAGATAGTCTAAATTGACATTTTTACCTTTTTTAGGAGTTATTTTATCGTAGTAATCATTAAAGTTTTCACCATATTTTTCTAAAGATAATTGTTCTAAAGGAAGAAATGACTCATTATCAAGCTTATTTCTACCATCTAAGTTAACTCTAGAAAAAATAGATATTAGTGGCTCTTTCTTAACACCATCATTTTTTTCTGATTTAATTCTTTCACTTGAAGCATGATGATCTGCTTTTTGAACAATATAGGTTAATTCAGGATTAATTGATTGCTTTGGTAAATGATGATACAATGCTATTTCTTTAACCTCTTCTCCTAAATTATATTTATCAATAAAAGTAGCAGACCACTTTCCATGAGCTCCATTATACCCATAATCATCTTTAGTAAGTTTTGAAAATTCCTCACTATGTGGTTTATCTGTTCTCTGATAAAACTTACCAATATCATGTAACAATGCAGCCATTTTTATGTTTTCTAATTCCATATCTAATTCCATATATTCACCTAATTTTATTAATATTTACATTAATATTCATTTTTTACAGCTTAATATTTTAATACAAGTTTTAAATTCCCTTTAAAATTTTAAAACCACTCATAAAAAACCGTTTTTTTTTTTTTGCTTATATTAAATAAAGTAAAATTCTATTTATAATCTATTATGCTCCTTTTTATATTTAAACTTTACTAAATGATTTTTATTAGCCATTTAAAACTTTGTTTAAAAAAAATATAGTATTTTATGAAAAATTTAAAAATTTAAAAAATTTAAAAAAAAAGAATAAAAAAATAAAAAAAAGATTAAATATTGTTAATTATCAAAATAAAAAAAATAAGGTTTTAAATTTGAAAATAAATCTTTTTATAACTTTTTAAATCAAAAAATAGAGAGTGTAAAAAGTGTGGGGTTTTTTGGAAAAAACACATTTAATTTTATAATGTATTATAATAAAATTAAGAAATATTTGTTATTATATTACTTTTAAGTTTTTTGCAATATTCTCGTTTTCTTTCTTAATTTTAGAAATAATAATAAAAACAAGCTTTCAGTTTATGATAAGTTAATTGTATTTTCAATTATTTCCATTGGTACAAAGTTTTGACACTAGAATTTCTATTGTATAAAATCTTAAATTTATTAACTTAGTTTAAACCGTGATAAATATTAGGAATAAATAATGATAATTTTTATTACTGATTTTTAGGAAATATTAGTGGAAAATTCTTCTTTAAATAACTTTGATATAAAAATTCATAGATTTGTCACATAACCAAACTCTCTAAAAAATTAGGAAAATTTATTAATTATAAAAATAATATAACAAATTACGGTTTAAACTTTAAAGGAGAAATATAATGAAAAAATTACCTATTGGTGTTGCAACATTTTCTAAATTAATAGAAGATAACTATACCTATATTGACAAAACAGAATACATTTATAAAATGCTTAATCAAGGTGAAATATACTTTTTATCAAGACCCAGAAGATTTGGTAAATCTTTACTCGTTAGCACTTTAGAAAACTTGTTCAAAGGTAATAAAGAATTGTTTAAAGGTCTCTATATTTATGATAAGTATGATTGGACTCAAACTTATCCTGTGATTTATTTAGATTTTGCAACTATAGGTCATAAAAATCCTGAAACATTGGAGAGGTCTTTAAATGATTTCATTAACATGACTAAAATGAAGCACTCTATAGAACTTGTAAGTGAAGATTTAACAAGTAAATTTAGCGAATTAATCATGAGAATATATGAAAAACATGATAAAAAAGTTGTTATTTTAATTGATGAATATGATAAGGCTATCAGTAGCCACTTAGATAATATTGAAATAGCTAAAGACAATCGTGATATTTTAAGAAGCTTTTATCAAGTTTTAAAGCCGAATGATAAATATATTCATTTTATTTTTGTAACAGGTATTAGTAAGTTCAGTAAAACTTCAATATTTTCAGATTTTAACAATTTAGATGATATTACAATTAATCCACAGTATGCTAATATCTGTGGTTACACCCAAAAAGATCTTGAGGAAAACTTCAAAGAATATACTGATAAAATCAGCAAAAACAATAATGTTACTCCAAAACTCACCTTGGATTTAATTAAAAAATGGTATGATGGTTATTCATGGAATGGTGAAAACTTTTTATATAATCCTTTTTCAATTCTTGAATTTTTTAACAATGGTAAATTCAATAACTATTGGTTTGATACAGGAACACCAAAACTACTTGTAGATCTTATTGATAAAAAAGGAGTGGACACTGAAGTCTTACTAAATAAAAACACAAGATTTTCAGGAACATTCCCCAGTTTTAAACTTGAAAATTTAGACTTTGCAACAGCACTCCTGCAAACAGGTTATTTAACAATAAAAGAAGAAAAAAAGAGGATTTTTGGCGAATCATCAGAATATAAACTAGCTATTCCTAATAAAGAAGTTCATGATTCATTGTTTAGCTACATCTTAGGAACTTACACTAACTATGACGAGAGCCAAGTGCAACCAATGACAGATAATATGATTAAATACATATTAAATTTAGATGAAAAAAATTTACAAACATCTTTTGAGGTTCTACTCCATAAAATCCCAAACCTACTATATGGTAAACTTAAAAAAGAATTTGAAGCACATTATCAAATTTTAGCTATTTCTTGGTTGCAACTATTAGGTTTTGATGTCGAAGGAGAAGTCATGAGCATTAAAGGAAGAATGGATGCTGTACTTAAGCAAAAAGACAATATTATACTTATAGAATTTAAATTTAGCAAAACAGAAAACATGGATACTATGCTAGATGATGGATTAAATCAAATTATAAAAAATGAGTATTACAAACCATACCAAAACAAGAATATTATTTTACTATCCATAGCTTTCCAACCAAGAAATGTTAAATGTAAGCTATTAGACCTTGAAAAAGCTTTAAATACATATAAAAATGAAAACACTTAAAACATTGACTATTAATATAAACTAGAATATATTAATAATAATTTTTTTAATAGCCTGAATAAATATGATTTATATTCCAAAATTTTATAAATATATTAAAAAAGGAAAAAACAAGAAGATTATCACTAAAGAAAAGTAAAAAAAAAACTTAAAAAAAAAGAGAAAAAATATAAAAATAATGACAAGTAAATAGCAACATATGGTAGAAAATGTTTTGATTTAAAATTTAGGTTGTAATTATATAGGATTTTTGTAATTATGTTTAATTTAATTGATTAAATCATTAAAAATTACTATTTACTTGTAAAATTATTTTTAAAGCTCTAATAAAATATATTGGTGATTATATTTTTTAGAGGATATGTATAATATTTCATATCAATTATTATTTAAGACTTAATCATATATAAATGTTTTTATAAAAAAATGAAATAAACTTAGGCTTTGATAGTTTTAGAAGATTTTTTCATTTATTTAAAGTCATTTTTTAAATTATATTATTCATTATGTTTCATCACTTTCATTAAAAAGAGAAATATTAAATTTTAGAAATATTTTTCTTATTTATTTTTGTAAATAAGAACTTATAAAAACTTGTTTATTTTTGTAAATAAAAGAGTATAAAAGTTAATAAAAATTTATAAAAGTTTATAAAATGTTTTAAAACTATTTATTTTTTTAAAATGTAAAATAAAATATTTATTCAATTATAAATCATCTAAAATATCTTTGTTTGCTCCAGCTATTGAGACAAGATATTCTCCTTCAACAATGTGAAGTTTTGAAGGAATAACAAGACAGTGGAGAGGTCCTCCAAAATCAAAATCAATTAAATCTTTAATTTTACCTGCTTTGATTAAAACATCAGGAGAACCTGCCCTTGCAATTCCTATAACTAAGGACTCTTCATTTAGAATGGCTTCATTGTTGTTTTTTGAATTAATTTGATTAGATTCATCTAAATCACTACTCAAACCATCATTCAAATCACTACTCAAATTTTTATTCAAATCATTTTTTAAATCTTCATTGATTTTCATTAAATATTTTAAACCTTGATTAATAGTCATGTATCTATTTTTATGGGCTTGAATATCTAATAAAACAAGAGTATGGGCATTATTTTTAAGATTAGATATAATATTTAAGTATGGAGACTTAGGGAAGAAATTTTCATCTGGAAAAGGAATGGTTGTAACTTTGCCAAATTTATATGCTTGAAGCCCACTTAAACCAGGTGCAGCTGAAAGAATAGATGATCCATGAATTACTTCATAGTCAATTCCTTTGTTTTTTGCTTCAACTAAAAAATCTGTATGGGTGGTGGCTATTAATGGATCACCCCCCGTTATTAAAGCAACATTTAATTTATCTGCATCATTAAAAAATAAATTGTCTTCTTCAACTTCTTGCCTGTTTAAAATAATGATTTTTTTAGCTATTAACTCTTCAATAGCTTCAATGGATGAACCAAATAGCTTTGAAGTAAAAAATTCAGCATAGATTTTATCTGCTTTTTTTAAAGTATCCAACCCTTTAATTGAAATATCTTTAATATCAAATAATCCTAATCCAACAAAATAAAGCATTATTCTACCTCTAATTAATATAAACCTGATAATTTAGATATATAAAAAAATAATTAATTAGCCTCTAATGACAGAAGAATATAAAAGCAATAATCAATAATAAAAAAATATCAAAATATATAATCCTCAATACCAATAATCTTATATATTTTGGTATGATTGCAAATAATGACACTATTATCTAAAAATTTATTGTCGTCTGTGCAAAAATTTAATTTAGGTATTTTTTCTCCTAGCTCATGAGCATCCAAACAAATATTCATATCTCCACCAAGCTTTCTTAAATTATCTTTTCCATTCACAACATCCTTTAAATTGGATTCTACAATAGGATATTCTAATATTCTTTCATAAGCATTACCTAAGTTTTTAAAAACTAAAGTATAATTTTTAATGCTTAATTTATTAAACTTTTTTTCATATTTCTTAATTGCAGATATTATTTCATTAGTTTTAAAATGATTGTTTTCAAATAAAAAAGAATCCCATATGCCACTAATTATCTTTGAACATTGATAATATCCAAAACCATCTATATTTAAATGTTTAGCAATTTTAATAAGCTCATTTTTTGTTAGTACTCTCTCATTTCTTATTTTAATTATTAGTTTAAAAATTAAATCTCCAAATTTATCTATTTTTCGATGATAAATTTTCTGAAACTCATATTCAACATTATTTGACCATAGTCTGTTAAAATTATGATTAAAAATATTTAATGCAAAAGCATGTTGAGGTTCTGCATTAAAACAGAAACCTATAACAATATTATTGTCTAAAAATATAGAATCCATTAATTCATATCTCCTTTAAAGAATCATAAATTCCAGATAATAACTTTTTATCCTCCTCTTCATCTGTATCTATTAATTCATAAAATTCACCTTCAAGAAGAGTAATTTCATGTTTAAATTTCATATCAGAAAAATCTTTATTTTTACCAAAATACTTTTGAATTAATAATAATATTTTTCCTATGATTTTAACTCCTTCATTTTTATTTTCCATTGTGAAAAAAATATTGAATATGTTTTTTAACCTATAGAATAAATAAAAATTAGGGCTACTACTTTCATATAATTCGGAAAGAAAGGAATCTAGCAACAAATTAACTGTATCAAAGTCAACTGTAACTTCATTTGATTCTATATTATTTTGTATTTTTAATTTTTCACTAACTATTTTAATAAAATCTATAATTATATCCACAGGTTTTTTATATGCTTCCCTGCTTATGACTGTTTCTTGATTTATAATCATAAAATATTCCTCCAATAAAAAAAAGTAATAAAATGTTTAAAAAAAATAGCAGTATTCAACAGTAATAATTACTTTTTTTCAATATATAAATATAATGTTTTTTAATATTATGTTATTTTAAAATTTTATATATTCTAATTATACTCTAATTATACTCTTAATTTTTGATTTAATTCATCAATTGAATCAATGTTATGTTCATTTATTCTTTTTTTGGAGTCATTTAATATTTCATCAAACTTTTAAAATTAGAATACAATTTGTGGAGTTTTAATAAAGCTAAATTTTTGTTTAATAATTTTCTTTATTTTTGAGAAATCTTTTGGTCAAGGTTTTGTTGCCAAATACATGTCAGGGAACATTATTTCCCATTTAAAAAAAAAGCTTTTTTAATAATTAAATGAATTTAAAGAAACAAAATCCGAAATAGCAGTACAATCTATAAGATCTTGTTTCAATTTTATTATTTTTAAATCTCCTGTGATAAACTTATTAATCATTTGTTTAATTGCCAAATGATGTGCATCTACTATTATAATGTCATCAGGAGTGTGTATATTTTTTATTTTTTCTAAATTATTAAAAACAGAAAGATATTTTTCATTTTTAGCTCTAAAATATGGTTTATTCAAAATATTTACACATTTGTTGTATCTATTAGCTAAATCAATGTTTAAATTATAAAGTAATGTTTTAATTAAATCAATAATCTCATATGTTAAAATGTCTCTGTACCATCCTCCTCTTTCCCAAATAATGTTTGCAATTACTTTTTTATCTTTTTTAGAAAATTCATTACCTGAAATGTTAATAACTGTTGTTATAAACTTCTTTTCTGTAATCCGATCAATCAAAGATAGTTTATTAATAATCTCTTCAAAAATATAAATATACTTATTTTTTAAGGAATCTATTACTTTAATTGATTCATTCTTTACAGTATTTGACCAATGTTTCTTTTTTTCAGTTTTAAAAAGATTTTCAGCATATCCATTCCATGGGTGTAAATCAAAAATGAAAGATATTAGTACATTGGTATCTAAAAATAATCCCATTATTCTTTCTCCAAATCTATTGTTTCATTAAATAGTTTATGTATTGTTTGGGAATAATTATTTGTTTTCTCTTGCATTGAATAAAACTTAACTTTTTGTTCAAAAAAATTATAAATAAAATTATCAAATTCATTTAAATATTTTAATTTGTCTTCCTTTGATAAATCGTCTAAATTTAGTTTTGATACATTATTTTTGTAAGTTTTTTTAATTAATTTAAATTTAAGGTTATGTAATTTTATATAATCTTCTAAGATCATTAATAATATTTCTAAATCATCAGTATTTAACTCACCAATAGTTTTTTTAATTATTATATCCATGATATTCTTTATTTCTAAAAAAGCAGTGTACTCTTCTTTAATGAAGTTATATTCTCTAACAAATTCTGCAAATATCTCTGTGTCTTCAAACCATTTTTGAACCAATTGACTATATGATTCTTCAATAATTTCTGTATCCTGAATGTTATGTTTTTCATTTTTAACTTTAGATATTAGATAATTTTTGAATTTTTTAAGTAGGTCTAATATACTATTAATTGTATTATCATAATCTCTTCGGTCGTATTGAATTGTTTCTTGAGTATAATGTATTGTATTTAAAACCATTACAATGCCTCATCCATTATTAAAAAAAGCATATATGAAATAATAATTTTTTAATATGCTTTTTAAAAAAAATATTATTATCAATATAATCATTACTTTTTTCACTATTTAAATATGATGCTTTTAAGCTTTTATGAATTTGAAAAGTTTATAAAATATTGTGAATAAATATAAAATCATAAAATATTATTACAAAATCATGTAAACTTTATATTTGAATTAAAAAATAGAAAAAAATAATTAAAAAATAAAATGGAAATAAAATAAAATAAAAAAATAAAGAAATTGGAGACATTAGATGACATCAAAAGTATATTTTTCTAATTTAAGAACAAGAACTGACAATGACAACAAAGGAAATAAAATCATCAAGCTATTTAATAAAGCAGGATTTAATAAAAATTATAATAAAGATGAGTTAATAGGAATTAAAATACACTTTGGAGAGCGAGGAAACGATGGATACATCTCTCCAGTTCTTATTAGGTACATTGTAGATGAAATTAAAAAAACAGGTGCAAATCCATTCATAACTGACACAAATACATTGTATTATGGACTTAGACATAATTCAGTAGACCACTTGCACACAGCAACCTTAAATGGCTTTTCATATTCTGTAGTAAATGCTCCATTGATAATAGCTGATGGAATTAAAAGTGACAATGAAATTAAGGTCGAAATTAATCAAAAACATATCAAAGAAGCAAAAATAGCTGGAGACATTGCTAAAAGTGATGGCTTACTTGTAGCTTCACATGTAAAAGGACATGGCTTATGTGGGTTTGGAGGAGCCATTAAAAATCTTGCAATGGGATGTGCAACAATTGGGGGGAAATTAAATCAACATGAAGCTTCAAAACCAATTATGAAAGATAATTGTATAAACTGTGGGATATGTAAAACCCTTTGTCCAGTAAATGCAATAGAAGAGGAAAATAGAAAATTTAGAATAATATATGATGATTGTATCGCATGTATGAACTGTTGGGATGGTAGTCCAAATAAAGCCATTGATTTAGACTGGGATGAAGATATTCCAAATTTTATAGAGAGAATGGCTGAATATGCTTTAGCTGCAGTTAAAAATAAAAATGGAAAAATGGCTTATATGAATTTTCTAACTAACATTACTCCTGATTGTGATTGTCTTCCATTTTCTGATAGTCCAATTGTTCCAGATATTGGATTTTTAGCAAGTGATGATCCTGTAGCCATTGATGCAGCTAGCTATTATCTTATAAATCAACAAAAAGGAAATCATGATTCAATGCTCCATAAAAATTGTAACCATGGTGAAGATAAGTTTCAAGGAGTCTGGGAAAATGTTGATGGAAGTCATATATTAAGATATGGAGAAGAGATTGGTTTAGGAACTCAAGATTTTGAATTGATTAATTTATAGTTAAATTAAATTGTTAAATTTTTTAATTTAACTTAATAATTATTTATTTTTACTTTATCTAATTTTTCATTTTTCATAATTGATCACTTCTTGTAGTTTTTAATTAAATTTTAAATATTATTTTTAATTAAATTTAAGAATTTATCTCCATATCTTTCTAATTTTACTTCTCCTACACCTTTTACTTTTAAAAATTCATTATTTGTTTTAGGCTTTTTAATAGCTAATTCTTTTAATACTGTATCATGAAAAACGATGTATGCAGGAATATTATCTTTTTTTGAAATTGAAAACCTTAATTGCTTTAGCTTATTAAATAATTCCATATCAATCTTATCATTAATCTCTATTTTAGATTTATTTTTATTACTTTTACTATTTTTATTAATTTTATTATTTTTACTAATTTTATTGTTTTTATTATTTTTAGATTTATTACTGTTGATTTTAGGTTTATTGCTATAATTAGAATTTTTAGAATTTAGTTTTTTAGAATTATTCTCTTTAGAAATAAAATTATTAGAATTTTGATTGTTGTGAGAATCCATGTTAAAATTATGCTCCTTAATTAATTTAATAAATTCATTGCCATATTTTTCTAATTTTATCTTTCCTACACCAGAAATATTTAAAAATTCTTCTTCATTTTGTGGTTTATAATTAACCATATGTTCTAAGGTTAGATTATTAAAAATCATGTATTGAGGAACATTTTCTTTTTTTGCAAAGCTTAATCTAAGAGATTTTAATTTTTTTAATAAATCCTCTTTAGCACTATTTTCAACAGATAATATTTCATTTTTAGTGTTATTTGTATTGGATAATACATAATTTTTATTAGAAATTTGATTAAATGAATTATTGCTAAATGAGCCATTTTTAAATGAACTGTTTTTAAATGAACTGTTAAATGGCTTATCTCTTATTTGTGTATCTGGTATTTCAACAATATTTTTAGATAAATCATTTAAATCACGAAAATCAGCTTTCATAATGACTTGCTGATTATATTTTAATATTGACTCATAGTTTCTTCCTAACTCTAATACTGGAAATCTCCCTTGACTGGTTAGTATATATTCATTGGATATAAGATATTCAAGGATTAATTTAATCTCATTTTTAGTTTTACTAAACAATGAACCAAAACTTTCTAAGGAATCAAGATTATATTTTCGTATATTTTCATTGTTAGAACCTTTTAAGATATTAATTATAATATTCTTTCCAAAAGATTTATTTCTTGATTTTAACTGGCTTAAAGTAGTCATTATTAAATATGTCTCATGAGAAATATCTATTTCTTTAAAATTACCATTACAATTGTAACAGTTATCACAGTTGTCCATATCATCTTTTGAAGTATCAGAAAAGTAATTTAATATAAATTTTCTATAACAAGAGGATGTTAAAGCATATTTTTCCATTTTATGAAGCAATTTAAAGTTTTTACTTTTTAAACTCTTTGAATCTCCACTTTTTTCAATTAAAAATCTGTTTGTAATTGTGTCTTGAGGAGAGTAAAATAAGATACAGTCTCCTTTAGACCCATCACGTCCAGCTCTCCCTGCTTCTTGATAATATCCTTCAATATTTTTTGGCATGTTGTAGTGAATTACAAAACTTACATTTGACTTATCTATTCCCATTCCAAATGCATTTGTAGCAACTATAATAGGGTTAATATCTTCAATAAAGTTTTCTTGATTTTTATGGCGAATAGAATCTTTTAAACCACCATGATAATAGCTTGCATTGTATCCATTTTTAATTAGCAGTTTATATACAGATTCAACATTTTTTCGAGTGTTGCAGTATATTATTCCACTTTTATCCCTATGATTATTTAAAATTTCAAGTAAGTCATTATTTTTATTGGAGTTTTTCCTAACATCAAAATATAAATTTCCTCTATCATAACCTGTTTTAACTGTTAATGGATTTGAAAGCTTTAGTTGTTTTAAAATATCTCTTTCAACCTGCTTTGTAGCTGTTGCTGTAAAAGCTGATACTACAGGAGATGCAGGTAATGAATTAATAAATTTTTTAATTTTTAAATATGATGGCCTAAAATCGTGCCCCCACTGTGAAACACAATGTGCCTCATCAACAGCAACCATAGATATATCTACAGCAGAAATTGCATCTAAAAAAGTCTTAGAAAACATTCCTTCAGGAGCAATATATACAATTTTGTATTTTCCTAATCGAATACCATCTAAATAACTAAAAAACTCTTTATTGGATAGTGAAGAGTTAATATAGCAAGCATTTATTCCATCTTGATTTAATAAATATACTTGGTCTTTCATTAAAGAAATAAGTGGAGAAATAACAATTGACATTCCATCAAAAATCATTGCTGGAAGTTGGTAGCAAATAGATTTTCCAGAGCCAGTAGGCATAATTCCTAAGACATCACGACCAGATAAAATGGCTTCAATTATTTCTTTTTGACCTTCTCTAAACTCATTGTAACCAAAGTACTTCTTTAAAAATTTTAATGGCTCTAAATTATTTGAATTATTTGAATTATTTGGATTATTTGAATACTTTGAATTCTTAGAACTAATTAAATTATTTGAATGCTTTGAATCCTTAGAACTAATTAAATTATTTGATGAATTTAAATGATTTACCATTATTATATATTTAGAATTACATAGTTTAAATAGCTATTTACTTATTTTAAAGTTTTTAAAAAGAAGAAATTAAAAGTAGACATAATGATACAGAAAAAATAGCATTAAACTTAAATATAATTGAATTATATTTTAAATAATTGAAAATTTAAAAAAAAGAATAGAAATATAATATCTTTTTTATTAAAAATATATTAAATTTTAAAAATATATTAAATTTTAAAAATGTATTATAGTTCTAAAAAAATATTAAATTAATTATACTCATTATATTCATTAT
>NZ_LWMV01000171.1 GCF_001639295.1 Methanobrevibacter curvatus
ATATAATTTAGTATAAATCTATAGATATAATTTTAACTTAATTTATAAATTTAGATTTTTCAATTGTTGCACATCTATTAAAAAAAAAAGAAATAGAAAAATTAGTAAAAAATAATTTTACAATAGATACAATATAATTAATAATTTGGCACTGTAAAAACTAAGGGGTTTAATAAAACATTTGAAGTTATCTACAATGCCTAATTATTCTTTAAATATGTATTAAGTATTATTTCACTAAATAAATTGAAATTAATTTATTTCATGAATTAATTTTATTTAAGCTTTCAGCTCATCATACATAAGGGTCTTTGGACTGTAGTATTTCAGAACCACGAAGTACAAATAAATATGCAGTCCCTTTAGCATCAAATGTGATGGATTCAAACTCACGTTTAGTATTTAATACTGTGTATCCCATATCCTCTTTACTTAAAGTTCCACTCATTAATTTATCAATAGGCATACTATAAAATGCACCGTCGGTAAGTATAAATAATCTATTAGTTACTGGGTTTATACCAATTCCTTGTCCAACAGATTGTTTATAAGCTCCTGGACCTCTACTTAACACATTTGGGGCTTGTTTAGCTGTAATTTTATTTCCGTTTATTGTTCCTTGGTATATTTTAACAGCACCAGTAGGTAGGCTCTGTGATGCTCCATAAACTATTTCAACATAAAAATTACCATATTTATCAAATGCTAAATCATGAACTCCTTTAACATATGATTTACTACCAAGGTTCCACAGTTTAAAGTCATATGATTTTGCTGGTTTTAATGTCTTTGGATCAATTTTTAAAAGTTTTAAATTTTCAGAGCTACTAATGTCCTGCCACATGTATAAATAACCATCTTTTGGATTAAGGCTTAAAGATTGTCCATGACCTGTAGTGAAAGTAGGACCTACTTTAACTGCTTTAGCAATTCTGGTTAATTTTGCATTTAGTTTTTTACCACTTTTATAGAGCATTCCAATTTTACGTAAACTCTTAGCATTTGTTCCTTCTTTATTAACACCTTCCTTATTTAATACTTTCATATCATAACGTACTATAAACCCTTTGTTGCTTTTACTATTGACTAATACAAGAGTGTACAAATAATTTCCTTTTATAGCAGATGATTCAACACAAGTTAATGCTTTTCCTTTCTTCCAAACTTGAGGTAAGAAATATGTAGTCTTGAAAGTATATTTTGCATTAAGGCCATTAACGGGTTTAACTTGATAAATATTTTTTTTAGTTTCTTGTGAGTGACTAGAAACAAATTTTGCGGATTGTGCATACTTTGTAGGTTTTTTAACAGCATCTGGAGCATTAGTTAGGTAAACAACATCTGAACCAAGTGATGTGGCTTTAACTACTCCAACATTAACTGCTGATGCTGAACTAACCATAGCAAAGGCAATGCACATGGTTATTAATAGAATTATTATCGTTTTTTTTCTCATAAATTCACACTTAATTAAGTTTTAAATAGCAGTTGATTTAAATGTATTATATAAGACAAGGCTAAATATTTTAGAAGATAAGTTTTGAACATTGTTATAAAATATACTCTTAGTATACAATTAAATAATCTATTTAAGCTTTTTTAACAGAATAATTTAATTTTTGAGCTAGATAATATTATTTAATATTAAAATACAACTTACCTTTCTTATATTAATTTATTATTAGAATTGTATATTATATATATTTATGGTTGTTGGTATTGTCAAGAACTTCGCTGAAACTTTGTCAGTTTTTTTCATTCCATTTTATTATCTCTCAGTAGCAATGAGGATTAAGATATTGAATAATCTTACCTATGCTCCATAAGATGATATTTATATATAATCGACAAATTTGTTCCAAAAGTTGGTGTTGGATTATAGTTTCACTAAGTATAAAGGTACTTACTAGTTTTCCCTAAATCCACAAGCTATATCTTTATTTGTGAAAGCTAAAGCTAAATATATAAGGTTTTTACTTTTATATTTGTTGTAGTATTTTTTCTTTTCAATTTGATTAAATGATTTGTTTAGTAGTTTATCTAATGATTTAACTTTAGAGTATTTAATTTCTGTAATTATTGGTTGGTCTTTTATTTTGAAAACAGCATCAATTCTACCTGCAAAAGTTTGTACTTCTCCTTGTGGCTCGATACCAAACAAGTATAAAATAATTAAGAATATACTGTGGTAAAATCCTTCATTGTCTCCTTTAAGTTGATAAGGGATTTGCTTGTATATTTCTTCTAATATTTCTGTTAGTTTATGGGAATCTTTATTTAAAATACATTCATAAACTTCATTTCTTAGTTCAATTAGTTCTCCTTCATGTAATTTAGTGTAAGCTGTAACTAATTTATTCATTAAGGACTCTCTAACTTCATGGTTTGGAATATCTAATGTGTATTCAATAGCATCATTAACAGTTTTCTTTTCTATGATTGTTAAGTATCCAGTTTGAAATAATAATGATACAATGTTAAGATTATCTAGGTTAAAATCACTAAAGCCATTTTTTGTTGCAAGTATAGGTTGTAATATTGGTTTTAAATTATTTTTTTTCTTTAAAAATTCTATTAAAAATGTTGGTGTTCCTGTTTCAAACCAATAGTTAGAGAATTTCATTTTATTAAATAAAAGTAATATAGAAAATGGATTATAGACCTTAGTCTTCCCATCCCAGCTATAACCATCATACCAATAATTAATTTTATTTAATACTTCATTCATGTTAAGAGATTCCATTTCCCCTAATTCAGCAATATGTTCTTTAAAATATTCCTCTAACTCTATGTGTGTATAGCCACAAATACCACTATATTTTTTATCTAAAGTAATATCATCGGAATTGTTAAAACCAGAGAATATAGATGTATTACTGAACTTTGAAACACCAGTTATTAAAACAAATCTTAAATATTCGTCATTAGCTTTTAATATTTCATAAAAACTGCAAAGCACTTTGCTGTTAGCATCAACAATAGCTAAATCATCCATGTTGTCAATTATCGGTTTATCATACTCATCAATTAAAACTACGACTTTTTGATTAAATATTTTATGGAGCTTTTTCACGAGTTCTGCGAATTTCATAGATTCATTGGGAGCCTTAAGAGCAATGGAGTACTCTTCTCCAATTGTATCTAAATAAAAGTCAAGTGATGTTTTTAAGTCTTCTGAAGTTTCATGACTAATTTCTCCTAAATCTAAATGTATCACTGGATAAGATTTAGTCCAATCCCATTTATCATAGATATAAAGACCTTTAAATACTTTTTTATTTGCTTGAAATAGTTCTTTTAATGTGCTAATAAGTAGTGATTTACCAAATCTTCTTGGGCGAGATAAAAAATAAGTTTTTCCATTTTTTACTAGCCCATCTAAATATTGTGTTTTATCAACATAGACATAACCTTCTTCGCACATTTGAGAGAAATTTGCAATGCTTACAGGTAATTTTTTCATTTTGTTTCCTCTTTTTATTGTTTTTTAAAATTTTTTACTAGCTATTTAATTGTTTGTACATAATATATATAATTTATACAAATTATAAATAATTTGTCTTAATAAGCAATGCTGTCAACTTAAGAAAAATTTTTTCAAAATTTCATTAGTTTCATTAAAAAAATTGAAATTGATTATTTTTAATTAAATATATTAAGTAAAAGTATAATATTTAAATTAATGTTTATATCTTATTTTTTTAAATGTTCTATTTTGCATGAAACATCTCGATCTTTAATAGCTATTGCTAGTAGTAAAACATTTTTATCTAAATATGGCTTCGGATATTCTTTCTCTTTAATCTGTTTTAGTGCTTTTTCTATCATGTATTTTAGAGAGCTTTTGAGGGAGTATTTTATTTCTATTACTACAATTAAGTCATCTTTTTTTAGTATTGCATCTACTGTTCCTTTGCTGGATTGTATTTCTTCTATTGTTTCTAGTCCTATTGTTTTCATCCAGGATAAAATCATCATGTGGAAGTTGGCTTCTCTTATATTTTCTTTTACTTTGTTAAATAGGGAATTTGGGATTGATGAAAATAGGATTTCAAAGGATTTTTGAAGTTTTTCATTGTCAAGTTTTATAATGGCTTCTAAAATAGTATCCATTAAAAGAGGGATTTTTTCAACTGGTTTTTTAGTATAATATGATAAAATATTAGTATAAAGTGAATCATGAACTTCTTTATTAGGAATACCTAAAGTAAAAATACTAGGTCTACCAATTGTATATTTCTCTTCTTTAATGGTTAAATATCCTGTTTGAAGAAGAATAGTGGTGAAGTCAAGATTTTCCAAATCAAAATTAGGTATATTATCAGTGATGATTTGTTTAGGGTTTAATAAAATGCTAAGATCTAATTTTCCGCTTCCAATAAGTTTCATTAGAAAAGTAGGTGTTCCAGTTTCAAACCAGAAATTAGAAAACCTTTTTTTATCAAATAATGGCAAAATAGAATAAGGGTTATAAAGAAAATCCTTTCCATTATATGAATAGCCATTATACCACTCTTTAATCAGATCTAAAAGATATTCTTTAGAAATATTCTCATCTAAAGCAAAATCAGAAATTCTGTCATCAAAATAAGTTTCAAGCTCTCCTTGAGTATATCCGCAAATTAAGGGAGAAGAAAGAGTTAAATCGGTGAGATTATTTAAACCAGAAAAAATTGAAGTCTTAGCAAATTTAGTCACACCAGTTATAAAAACAAATTCAATATATTCATCATGTTTTAAAGCACTATAGAAACTATTTAATTCGCCACGAATTTTCTTTGCCAATTTTACATCTTCAATATGATCAATAATAGCTTTATCATATTCATCAATTAAAATTACTACTTTTTTATTGGTTTTTAAATATATTTCTTCTATAATCTCCTCAAATTTATCTTTAATTAGATTATTTTTACTTAATTTTATATTAAATTCCTTAGCTTTTCTTTCAAGGAAAATATTTAAGGATTCTTTTAATACATCTTGATTTGTGTAGCCTATTACTGAAAAATCTAAGTGAATAACTGGATATGATTTAGTCCAATTCCATTTATCATAGATATATAAATCTTTAAACAATTTTTTATTGGCTGAAAATAGCTCTTTTAAAGTGCTGACTAATAATGATTTTCCAAATCTTCTAGGTCTTGATAAAAAAAACTTTTTTCCAGGTTTAATCATTTTATAAATATATTTTGTTTTATCCACATATAAATAATCGTTTTCTATTAATGTAGAAAATGTTCCTATATCTGTTGGTAAATTTTTCATAAAAAAAACACCCCAATAAACAATAAAAAAAGAATTCTTTTTTAACTATAATTAGTTTATAATTTAATGTGTTATATTATTATTTTTATTATAAATAAAATTTCCTATATTTATTCAATGCTGCCAATTTAAGAAAAATTTTTTCAAAATTTCATTATTTTCATTAAAAAATTGAAATTGTTTATAAATAAACCTTTCAATTTGTAATATTTATCATCAAATTTATATTAATAATTCCTTAACTTGACAGAAATGGTTATATATTACTAAATATTTATATTGCCATTTAAAACTTTTTATACTAATTTAAGGGACAAATAATTAAAATAAATTCTCAAAAAAGCAAAATATTTATATTGGAGTTTATAGAAATTCTCATAGATAATATAACTTTTTTATATTGATTGGATATGAATATATAAAAAAATTATGAAAATAAATAATATAATTCAAAAAATGTGGTCTTATGAATTCATATATTATAATCAGGGAACAGGGAAATCCTAAAAAAATACAAAAGATTCGGGAAGCCTATAAAAAAATAGAGAGATTTGGTCTTTTTGATGAAAAATACTATTTAGATAAATATCCCCATATAAAAAAATCAAAGATAAAACCATTGGATCACTATGTCTATCATGGCTATAAAGAAGGTAAAAATCCAAGTAAAGAGTTTGATGGGAACTATTACCTTAAAAAATACAAAGATGTTAAAAAAGCACAAATAAATCCACTTATACATTATGCTCTCTATGGTAAAGAAGAAGGAAAATACCCAAATAAAACTGCTGAAAATAACTCAGTTGAAGGACTTTTAAAAAGAGAAAAAAAGGTTAAAAATGAATTAATAGCCATTCAAAAACAACACCAAGAAGAAATCAACAACAACAAACAAGAACACAAAAAAGAAACACAAGAACTAAAAAACACAATCACCAACACACAAAACAACCTAAAAAATGAATTAATAGCCATTCAAAAACAACACCAAGAAGAAATCAACAACAACAAACAAGAACACAAAAAAGAAACACAAGAACTAAAAAACACAATCACCAACACACAAAACAAAATACAAAACAGCTATTCTAATTTAAATAAAATAAGTAGCGAATCAAACTATGCAAATGTGTTTAACAGTACAGTTATTGGGTCAAAATGGTTAAAAAAACAAAATTTTGCTTTGGTAAATAGTGCTGCTAATTATTCATTTTTTTATGGATTATTTAGAATTTTAGATGAAATGAAACCAAAAAATATCTTAGAATTGGGATTAGGACAAACAACAAAGATGACTGCACAATATGTTTACAATTCTGATGAAGAAATAAAACTTACAGTAATAGATAGTGATCAAAGTTGGATAAATAACTTCTCAAAAAACCTAACTTTAAATAGAAATACCAATATATTCCAAGTGAATATGGAAGAATGTCAAACTTCTTCAGGTAATAAAAATTTTAGATATGAAAATTTCGAAAACCTTATAAAAAAAGATCAATTTGATTTAATAATTATTGACGGGCCAATAGGATTTAATCAAAAATATCCTAGAACTAATATCCTAAACATTATAGAAAACCATTTAAAAGAGGAGTTTATAATTATTCTAGACGATTATGATAGACAGGGAGAAAAAAATACCAGTCAAAAGATAAAAGATAAATTAAACAATAAAAATATAAAATATGACACCAAAATTTTCAGAGGACTAAAACATCAAATCGTATTTTTTACACAAAAATATTTCTTTATAAAATGGTACTAAATTTTTTCTAAAAATATTTCTTTATATACTTAATAAACTTATCATTTATCAGAAAATCTAATTTAAGTGTGTTTTAGTTAATTGAGAGTGTAAAAAAGTGTGGATCTTTTTGGAAAAAGTTACTTTTCGCTTATAAACCGTTATAAGCAAAACTGAAAATTTTAGAAAAAACTCCACAAAAATTTACACTCTCTTTCAAGACTATAAACCGTTATTTTTAATTACAAAACAAATTGAATATCCTCTGTTTTTTAAGAATTTTATTTCTTTTAAAGATAGCTATTTATTTTTTTAATTCTTCAATTTTTTCTTTATTAACAATTTTCATTCATTCATAGTTAATTTAGGTAATAACTTGATGTAAAATTTTTTCATGAAAATTTTATTTATTGTGTTGTAATTATTATGGACACCTCCCATTCTATGCCCGCTTAAAAGTTTTACTTTCATTGGATCTGCACTATTTTGAGTACATGTGTTAATAAAAAATTTCTTTAAAATATGGGCATGAAAAAATCGGTCTCCATTACTGTTTTTATAAAATAATTCATCGTTAATCTTTCTAAAAATATTTATTAATGTGAATCTAGAAAGAAAGTCATTAGATCCTTTATTTGAGATGAATAAAGGATTATTAGCTTTTAAATCATTTCTATTTCGTAAATAGTCTATTATTGCATTTGTTGCTTCAGGAGTGTTAAATGTAATACATATATTTCCTTTTTTTTGTGTTTTAGAGGGTATGAAATCCCAACATGGTATAATATCATCTGTGTTTAATAATTTACTAATTGTTTTTATATTTGTTGCCTTTAAGAAATCGTATACAGTAAAATTTCTTATGTCTCCTCCTCTTATTCCACTACTACTCATTAAAAGTACAAGTGCTTTATCTCTTAAATTGTTGGTGTCATTTACTGCTTTCTTAATGTCTCTTTTGTTAGGTATATCATCAGGTCTTAAAAAACTATGAGGTAGTGGGATGCTAATAGGTTTAGGCAGTTCAATATCATATTCATTGTAAAATGACCTTAATATTTTCAAATAGCTATCTGTAGTAGCTTTAGAAACTTTTTTAACATTTATAAGGTAAATATAATATTTAAAAAATGTTTCTGTAATTGTTCTATCTTCAATTGAAGTAAATATTATCTTATTATTCACAATATACGGTTCTTGCTCTTTTTTAGCATCATTTATTAATTTAGATGGGGTTTTGTTAGTTAATTTATATATGTCACCTAAAACTATTTTATATGCATCTTCTCTATTTTTAGATATATTTCTCCTCATAAACAATTGCTGTACTCTTTTATCATTATTTAATTCTTTTATCATGGTTAATATATGTAATAGCTGTTGATTAAATATGTTCAATTATATAAAATTATCATTGGCATTGAAATTTTGTATTTATTGATTAATGTACACTTTTGGGTAATAAAAGTGGAAATTAAACAGTGGTGATGGCAATAGTGCAGACGAAACATGTTACACTTTTGGGTAATAAAAGTGCAAAACAAAACCCAACACAATACCTAAAAAAACACCATCCAGCAATAATAGATTACATGAAAAAACTTTCAAAAATTTCAATCATAATGCTTACTTTTAACAGAAAAAATATTATAAAAAAAGCTATAAATTCTATTGTAAATCAAAGTTTTTCAAATTATGAGCTTATTATCTGTGATGACGGCAGTACAGATGGCACAGAAGATATGGTAAAAAGAGAGTTTAGAGGGTATTTTAAACAAAATAAATTTGTTTATTTAAAACAAAACCATTTAGGTGTTTCTAAAGCGAGGAATAATGCATTAAGGCATGCAAGAGGAGAACTAATCGCATATTTAGATGCTGATCATTATTGGAAACATGATTATCTTGAAAAAATGGCACAACTTGTTAAGGATGAAAATGACTCAGCATATTGTTTAATAGAAATACATGATTTGGTCAAAAATAAGTACCATATAGGTCAACAATATAATAAAAATGATTTGTTAAAATCTAATTTTATCGACTTAAATACTTTTGTTCATAAAACTCAAATATATCGGGATTTAGGAGGTTTTAATGAATCTTTAACAAGTGCAGTTGATTGGGATATTATTTTAAGATATACTAAAAATATCATCCCCTATTTTTTAAATGAAGTTTTAGTCTATTCTGATGAAGCAGATTTGGTTGTTTCAAAAATACCTCAGGAATACAAATACAAATTTACTTCATCTTCTATATTTTGTAATGTAGCTCCGTCTGTTTATTTAAATTCTTTTTTTAAAGGGGGGTTTCATAGAAAATTTTGGAATTTAGAATCTTATACTCGGCTTTCTATACTTAACGATCAAGTAATAAATTCTGTTTTGACCGAAGAAGATATGCGTATAATATCTATTATGGATCAAGAAAAAAGAATGTTACATGAAAAATATAAAAATAGACCTCAAAATGAGTTAGTATCGATTATAATGCCGACTTATAATCGTTCTAAAGTCATCCCTGATGCAATAATATCTGTAATTTCTCAAACTTATGAAAATTGGGAATTAATAATAGTTGATGACGGAGGTACTGATAATACTGGTGAAATAGTACATAAGTTTAATGATAAAAGAATTATTTATCATAAATTATCTAGTAATAAAGGCAGTGCCATTGCTAGAAACACAGCATTAGCGATGTCTAAAGGATCTATTATATCTTACCTTGATGATGATAACATATGGGATATTGACATGCTTCTTATTAGTGTTAATGAATTAAGAGATTCTAATAGAAAAATTATTTATTCTGCACAAATAGTATGGGATGGCTTTAATGAAATTTCAAGAATAGGTAACAACTTAAAATATGTTAGATTCTCTCAATTTAATCGTAGTTTACTTGAAAATCATAATTATATCGATATGATGTCTTTAGTACATGATAGATCTCTTTTTGAGTCTTTAGGTGGTTTTGATGAATCTTTAAAAAGTGTTGTAGATTGGGATTTAATTTTAAGATATAGTGAAAAAGAAATTCCAAAATCAATACCATGTATATTAGGTCACTATTTTGCCAAACGGTGTGATGAATCTATATCTAGTTGGGGGCATACACTCAGTAAGAATCAGATAGCATATCAAAAGCTAATTGAAAGGTCTTGTTTTAAAGACACTCTATTTTTTAATGACAATAGTTATACAATTTTTGGCACAAGCAAAATAGCTCAAAAAGAAAGAAGTAATTTATTATCAAGGTTAGATAACAGGGAAACCGAGATAATAATACCTAACTATGAATCAAAAGTCCAGCTAAAAAACTGTGTTGAAAGCATAGTAAACCACACTTCAATACCTTATAATATTTTAATTTGTGACAATAATTCCTCTGAAGATACTAGGATTTTCTTAAACAAATTATGTCAAAAATATGATAATATAAGATGGATAAAAGTAGACGAAAATCAAGGATTTTCACATGCGGTTAATGAAGGCTTAAAAGCCGCATTTAAAAAGAACAATGATATTTTGATTTTAAACAATGATACAATTGTTACTCCTAACTGGTTAGATGAACTTAAATTAGTTTTATATGAAAATAAAGATGTGGGAGTTGTGTTTCCAAGACAAGTATTACTTAATGGCAGTAAGACTATTAAAGCACATTCTCCAAGAGCAGCATCTATTTTTGAAGTTGATGTTACTTTATCCCATCATCATTCAAATATTATAAATAGGTTTGGTTGGGATAAATTTGAATTAAATTATAGTCCCTTTTTTTGCACATTAATTAGATATGAAGATGCAGTTTCAACAGGATTTTTAGATGTTAAAAATGGAGCACATTATAGGTCTGATTGGATTTATTCTGATTTATTACGTATAAAAACAGGTAAAAAAATTGTTTATACTCCATATAGTAAAGTTTATCACTTGCATCGCATTTCAACTGATCATTTTCTAAGCAAAAATAAAAAAAACCTTTAATTTTTTGCTTTTATGGTCTATTTCATGAGTTTATAATTCATCAGAAATTAAAGAGAGATATGAAAAAAATTTAGAAAGGGTTTTTTAAGAAATTTATCGAGGATTGATTTTTTGAAAAAATTTATTGAAAATATTATTAGTTTAGATATTAACGATATAAAAAGTTTTGATTTTTATTTTGATGAGCTTTTTGGTTTAGAAATCATTAAATATGAAATTAAGTATGAGTTTTTAATAAAGCTTTCAAGAAACAATGATAATTTAATTTGTTTTGGTTCAGGAGCAGTTGAAAGAAAGGGGTCAAAAGCATTAGCACCTCCAATTTTTAACAGATGGTCATGGCATGAGTATTTTAATGATTCTATTTTATTTTATAGTGATCCTACATTGACAATGAACAATGATTTAAAATTAGGTTAGTGTGTAGGTGATAAAGATACTCATTATCTTGAAATTATTTCGAAAATTATTAAACTTATATCAAAAAATATTAATGTTCCAAATGAGAACATTCTTTTTTATGGAAGCTCAGGGGGGTTATACATCAATACAGCTAGGCACTTTAATAAAAGGCTCTCAAGTTCTTGTAAATAATGCACAAATAATATTAAAAAATTTTTTTTATTATTCCATTATGATGGATTATGTTTTTAAAGGTGATAATGATAATGTTTCAAGCAAATATGAATATCGTTTAAGTGCTTTAGCTATGTTTAAAAAAGAAAATTATATTCCTAATATTACTTATTATGCTAATATTGGATCTGAAGATGATATATTAAACCAATGTATTCCACTCATAAAAGGAATTATAAATCTAGATTTTTTAAATAATAATAATGTGGAAATAGTTCTTTATCATAGTAAAAATGGTCATAACCCATATATTCTAAACACACTATATCAATAATTAAAAAATTTTTACGCGAAAAAATGTGCAGTAGTAAACAAAAAATAGAACCTTATTTAATGATATCTAATCTTGAGATAGAAAATGCTAAACTGAGAGAAATTAACAATTCATTAAAAGAAGAGAATATTGTGTTAAAAAACAAAAGTAGAGTAAATGCTAATGAAATATTAGATATAAATCAAGAATAGTGGTTAATTTTGCTGATAACTTGTTGAATTTTATATCTGAGTATTATTCGCATATTGTTAGCATATACTTGTACACATGGTGTCTGAAAATCCATGAAGAATATGGATTAAAATCACCTAAAATTTAAATTGAACAGCAAATAAAACTATTTTAATAAAAGTACAGTTGTATAGTTTTATAAATTTAAATTAAGTGTTAATTAAATAGAATCTGTAAAAAGTATGGAGTTTTTTTTGATTTTTTAAAAAAATAGGATTTTTTTTATTTTCTGTTAATTTTTAGTTTTTAGTGAAACATTTATGTTTTAAATGACTAATTTTGTTTATTGTCTTATAAAAATTCTATATTTTTAAATTTAAGCATTATAAAATAGTAATATTATATATAATATAGAACAGATAATTATATATGACAATAAAGACAATATCTGCCTTAATGATACTATTGGTTACATACAGCTTAAACTTTCCGATTTTATTGGTGAAAAAATAAACTTTCAGGAAAAAATTGAAGAAAATGTTTTTCACAAAGATAAACCTAAAAATATTAACAAAAATACCCATATTTTAACATAAAGACATTTTCAAATGATAAAACCAATTTGTAATCGCTTTAATTTTACAGAACATACAAAACAAGGATTTTATCAAATTAAACCAAAATTTGAGAATGACATACAAGTAAATATTCATTTACAAAGATATAAATGTAAAAATTGTGATAAAAAATACTCAAAAATATTAAGAAAAATAAATACCCAGAACTAGAAATAATATCTACACTACACTATTTAACTGAATTACAGAATGTATTCAGAACATACAACTACGATGAATGTTTAAAACTATTTAAAGAATTATTAGACAAATCAAACCACTTTTACCAATTTTAATAGAAATAATATCAGAAAAAATAATTCCAAACTTCAACAAACTCACAAAATACATGAGAGAAAACTCCATATCACGAACATCAAACAAAGCAGAATAAGAATACAGCAAATCAAACCCCTACGAAATTAAAAGAAAATACAAAATAATTGAAGGAATAGTAGAATATTTAGCACCCAATATGACAAAACAAACCAATATGAGAAAAAACCCCACAATTTTTTACAACCTCCTTACTTTGCTGTGCAAAATAAAGTAAAGTATATTAAGTGGAAATTGTAGCATACAACATTTGTGCAACATAATAATGCATGAGTCACACTTAATATCTCATTGGGAGGCTCTTACACACAGCATTATTCTGTTTTTGTGCATACATATATCTCATCATTTATTCTTCCATGTTTTTTAATTTCATCTTTGTTAATTAAATTATCCTTGCTAACCACTTCAACATTAAATCCAACAGACTTTAAACGTTCTGAAAAATCCTTTCCATAAGCTCTTAAATGGTCAAATTGTCCATAATATTTTGATCTTAATTCTGGAGTATTATATTCTTCTTTTTCTAATGTTTCTTCTTTGAGTATTGGTACCATTATAACTATTTTTCCATTATATGGTTTCACAACCCTATAAAGTTCATTCATAGCTTTTATATCATCTGGAACATGTTCTAAAACATGAGAGTTATATATTAAGTCAAATGTGTTATCAGGATAAGGAATGTCTTGCATATCTATTTTTTCCATGTTATCTTTTAACTTAGACAGATCTGCTGGATGATATTCAATATTTTTCTGGTTTTTAAATTTCTGATAGAATATGGGTTCTGGTGTAAAATGAAGGAATTTAATGTTTTTAGTAAAAATTTCGGTATTGTTTTTAAAAAATAAGTAAACTAACCTATGTCTTTCCACAGATCCACATATTGGACATAATGCTTGGGTCTTGGACTTTCTCCAAAAGGTAAGAACATTTTAAATGTGTTATCACAAATAGGGCAGTATTTACTTTCATTTTCTAAATTATTTATTGTATTTACAATATCTTTTATTAAAGCCAATTGTGACTGTATTTTTTGCTCTTTATTTGCCAAAACTGTTTCAATAGTTTTTTCATTCTGATTTTCTTTTTTTGTCTTAATTGCAATATTTTCTTCATACATTTTTCCAACCCTTTTTTAAGTGATTTTTAGATTATTTTGTGTATTTACTCATAGTGGTCTTGCCAATTTAATTTTTTTGAAATTAAGTGTTAACATGATATTTTGATAATTTTTTATCCTCATTATTCAGTTAAATTCCAGTGAATTTTATGCTTATTTTTTTTACATCATCCAAGTTTTCATTGGAATTTTTTCCTTTATGTCTCCAATTAATGGCTTATGTTTTTTATTGACACAAATTATTGTATATTTTGGATCATAGTCCTCAAAATATAGTTTTAAAATTTCATACATCTTTTTTTGATATTCTAAACCCATTTTATGTGCTACATCTTTTTTGTCCAAGGTTTGTTTGAATTTTTTTAAACAACTTGGATAGCCCCATAAACTATAGTTTTAAAACCTTCTTTTTCATAATAATTTGGATCATAAGCCTAATAATCCATTTTTATTGCCTTTAAGTGGATCAATAAAATATAAAACAATTATTTCAGTTTTTTTTAACACCATATTTCTTTGTGACCAGAACGAAGCTTATCACACAAAGTAGATCCTTTTCTACAAACCAAATATCTATTTTTAATGTTTGTTATGATTTGCCAATGCTGTCAAGTTAAGGAATTTTTAATATAATTTTCATGATAAGTATTATAAGTTAAAATCTTTGTTTATAAATAATTTCAATTTTTTAATGAAACTAATGATAATTTTGAAAAAGATTTTTCTTAAATTAACAGCATTGATGATTTACTATGATTTATCAGGATGGTACTTATTTGGTGATATTTTATCCCAGTTTATGGAATGTTTAATAATTTTAGCAGGATGACCTCCAATTACAACATTAGGTTCATTAAACTTTCTAGTTACTAAAGAACCAGTCCCTATTACAGAATTACTCTGAATCACTGATCCTTTTAAGACTTTTACTGCATGACCTAACCAAACATGATCACCAATTATCACCGATTCATCAGCATTGATTAACTCTAGAGTATTTAAATCATATATAGTATGACTATCTGAAGTTCTAATATCAAAATGGGAACCAAACATACAATTTTTGCCTATTATGACTCCTTTATTAGTATCATGACCAATAATTATTTGCCCCCCTCTCATGTGAGTATTTTCCCCAATTTCAATATAATTATTTTTCCCATGTACATAAAATTTAGTATTTTGAATGAATGAATCAAAAGTAGATCCAATAATTACTTTTGAATTTGTTCCCACTTCTATCTGAACATTCCTAAAAGTATAAGGCTTGTGAATTTCAATGTATGCACTTTTTCCTAAAAATTTCACATCAGCACCCTTAATTTTATCAACTATTTGCTTATTACCCTCAGAATCTACGAAGCAAATTTTATTATCATGTTTGGAATCTAATTTGCCACTGTTATTTTCTCTAATAATATCACAACCTCTTAATTAAAGTCTTGTATTTTCTCCAATTCATTTTTAAAAGGAGAATTTTTAAAATAAGAGTACCATTCTTTTGAGTATAATCCATCAGTATACTTCCATGGTTTGTCTGCTGAGGCAAAATGTATGATTACAGCTTTTTTTTCTATATCTTCTAGATTTTGGTAAGATGTTCTGAAAAGAGAATTTATCTGTTCAAATTTGTACTTTTTCTTTGCTCTATGTAAATTTATTAATAAAAAATTAAATTTTATATCAATAAGCTTAACCTTCTCATCATGAAGCACTATATTAAACACATTTTGATCCATCAAATTCATGTCTTTCAACTCTTTTTTTGTTTTGATAAGCAAGTTAGAAATATTATCTTTCCTTAAATATTCAAGGTTTAACAACATCATACCTGAATTGAAATAAGTGGGTATTTCCAAATGTTGACGATTAGAATATAGTTTTCCAGTATCATGTACAGCAGCAACATAATATTTTTCAATATTTTTGCTAAACAGTTCCTTTAAATCTTTTTTTACTATTATGTCTCCGTCTAAATATAAAATTTTATCTTCTGATGGAAATATATTAGGAATTTCAAATTTTAGTAATGCTGCTTTGGTTGCAACACACAAAGCTTTTTCTTTAAAAACATGCATTTTTTCAAATTTTTCTGATGAAAAATCAATTATATTTATTCTAACATCACTATTTTGCATTGAAATAAGCTTTTCCTTATGTTTTAATGTTAAATTGTCAGCAATTATGAAAATATCGTAAAAGGTACTTTTATTTTTATTTGTTATCAATGAAACAATAGAAACACTAGTTGGAATCACATAATTCTCATCAGTAATAAATACAATAGGAACTCTATTACTTTCATTTAATTTTAATAGAATTTGAGGATAATGATTTACGATGTTATCTATAGATATGTTGTTTTTACTTAATCCTCCCACATTTTGAGAATTTAATGTGGTCTCATTATTCAATCCAAGTTCTCTTTTAATATTAACATATATTAATTCTCTATAACCATTATCAACGATTTTAATTTTTTTATCATTCATAACTGCCATAGCCCAAAACCAAATGTCATCAGTACTTGGTGCTAAATTCATGAATAATTTTTCATTGAGCACATCTTTAAACAAGGAATTTGGGGGATATAAAACTCCTCCAACTCCAGTAAAAAAGTTTAAAAAAGAAGAACTCTCATTTTGAATTGTTTTTTTCCATTTAACATATGGTAAGATTTTATCATTTTCAAACATTATTGAATGTGCTCTATGACAAATAATTGAATTTCCATCATAAATTTTATATAGTTCTCCTAACCAGTTTTTAGGATAAAGCACATCATCATCAGCTGTGACAATTATATCCTCAGGATATTCTTTTAAAGTAAAAATGAGTTTGTTATAACTTTTTAAATTTTTACACCATTTTATGGTTAATCCGTACTTTTTAAAGTTTTTTACTTTTATTGGAATATCATTTTCAAGATTAGGGAATTCTTCTTTGGATAACCATAAAATAATTTTATCTGGTTTTGTATTTTGGGATAAAAGAGAATACAATGTATAATGCATATCATACATTCTTTCAGGAAAAGAGGCTAAAGAAACAATTATTTTTGGATCTCTCTTTACTTTAGTAATACCACATTCTCGGAAATTTTCTATTTCATGGTCAATTTTAGTTTTATTAAAAGAACGGTTAATAAAAGTAGTATATTGTCTGAATTTATTTTTGAATTCATTAATTTTATTAACACTTATCCTTTGTTTTTCCCAAGATTTTATGTTTTCAGATTTTATATACTGTTGTTGGCTTTCTGGAAGAGAAGATATAATTATTGAAATTTCGACTGTTAAGTAATTCTTTAGTTTTTCTATTGTTGCTGGGTGGTGTTTTTTTAGGTATTGTGTTGGGTTTTGTTTTGCACTTTTATTACCCAAAAGTGTAAATGAATTATTATCAATTCCTTTTAAAATATCTGTGTATTCTGGCTTATTGTATCCTTCTGGAACTGGTTTAATTTTTGTATTATTCTTAAGTGCCATTGTGTATGCAAATATATTGTTATTTGGAGATGATTTTATTGATAAGCTATTTAATATATATACATATAAGCTATTAGGTGGGTACAATACTCCACATTCTTCATCAAAGTAGTTTAAAATGGATTCTTCATTTGCTGTTGTAGGTTTCCACTCATTGTATGGTGTAATATCACCATCAGCATTAGAGCTTATTCTTTTAGTGCTGTGTGCTATTATGTTTTTTCCATCATATTCATTATATAATTTATCTAACCAATCTTTTGGATAGAGTATATCGTCATTTGCTGTCACTATGATACTATTTGGATATTCTTTTAAAGATGGGATTAGCTTTTTATAATCTCCAATGTCTTCACACCATTTTATTGTTAAGCCATTCTTTTTAAGGTTTTTTAACTTATGTGGAATATCATTTTCTAGGTTAGGGAATTCTTCTTTTGATAACCATAGTATGATTTCATCGGGTTTTGTTTCTTGGCTTAGGAGAGAATATAGAGTGTAATGGCTATTGTATATTGTTTCTGGAGATGATGTTAGAGATATAATTAGCTGTGGGATTCTTTTTTCTTTATTAATTCCATATTCTTTGAAATTTTCTAATTTAGTGCTAATTTTATCTTTTTTAATCTGGATTGAATTTAAGGAAATGTTATATTCTTTGAATTCATTTTTTAATTTTTCTAAATCATGTTTTGATTGTTTTTTTTCTTTATTAATTTCCTCTTTTAAAATGTTAATGGTTTGATTGGTTTGCTTTTCTCTATTTAAAAGACCATTAAGCGAATTATATTCAGCATTTTTGTTTGGATGTCTTCCTTCTTCTTCACCGTGTGTTAGGTAGTGTTCTACTGGATCTACTTTTGCTTTTTTAATGTCTGGATATTTGTCTAAATAGTATTTTTTATCAAATTTAATTCTTTCAATTTTTTGGTTTGGATGTCTTCCTTCTTTTTCACCGTGTGTTAGGTAGTGTTCTACTGGATCTATTTTTGCTTTTTTAATATCTGGATACTTATTTAAATAATAATTCTTATCAAATTGGATATTTTCAAGTTTTTTATTTGAATAGTTTCCTTTTTTTTCACCATATTTGATATAGTGTTCTATTGGATCAATTTTATCTTCTTTAAGAGATAGATACTTATTTAGATAATATTTTCTATTAAACTGAATGTTTTCAAGTTTTTTGTTTGGATATCTATTTTCTTTTTCGCCGTATGTGAGGTAGTGTTCTGTTGGGTCTATTTTGGCTTTTTTAATGTCTGGATATTTGTCTAAATAGTATTTTTTATCAAATTTAATGTTTTCAATTTTTTGGTTTGAATGTCTTCCTTCTTTTTCACCGTATGTGAGATAATGTTCAATTGGGTCTATTTTTGCTTTTTTAATATCTGGATACTTATTTAAATAATAATTTTTATCAAATCTAATATTTTCAATTTTTTTGTTTGGGTATCTTCCTTCTTTTTCGCCATATCTAATATAGTGTTCTGTTGGGTCTATTTTGGCTTTTTTAATGTCTGGATACTTATTTATATAGTATTTTCTATCAAACTGAATGTTTTTAAGTTTTTTATTTGGATATCTATTTTCTTTTTCACCGTATGTGAGATAATGTTCTACTGGGTCTATTTTTGCTTTTTTAATATCTGGATACTTATTTAAATAATATTTTCTGTCAAATCTAATGTTTTCAATTTTTTGGTTTGGATGTCTTCCTTCATTTTTTCCAAATTTAAGGTAATGCAAATATGGATCCATTTTTGCTTTTTTAACATCTGGATATTTGTTTAAATAATATTTTCTATTAAATTGAAGATTTTCAATTTTTTTGTTTGGATATCTATTTTCATTTTTACCATATCTTATGTAGTGCTCTATTGGTCTTATCTTGGCTTTTTTAAGGTCTTCATATTTGTTTAAATAGTAGTTTTTATCAAATTCTATATCGATTATATTTTCCAAATCTCCCACTTTTTGTTTGTATTGTGTTTCTAGTTTTTGAATCTTTTCCTTTCTTTTTAAGGCAATATTCAATAGGTTGTTTGCTGTTGTTTGTCTTTTTTCTCTTTTACCATACAGTGTGTAATGTATCAATGGGTTTATTTGTGATTTTTTCACATCAGGATACTTTTTTAGGTAAAATTTAGGGTCGAAATTTTTACTTGGTATTTTTCCTTCTTTATATCCATGATAAATAAAGTGGTCTAAAGGAGATAATTTTGAATCTTTTATGTGAGGATACTTTTTTAAATAGAATTCTTCATCAAAAAAATCATCTTTTTTTATTTCTTTATAAGCCTTTAACATTCTATAAATTGCTTTTGGATTTAATTTTTCTTTCTTAATAATGTAGGAAACCATAAAAATCACATAGAATTATTTTATATTTGCTAAAAATAGGTACTAAAAGGATAATTATAACATTTACATAATTTCAGTTGGATATTAAGCTAAATAAATATTTTTTTAGAAAATTATAGATATCTATTCAAATAAAGCACTTAAAAATTAGAGAATAATCATGCTTGTTTTAATTAATCTATTTTAAACAGTTAATTATTATTTAAAATTTGTCAATTCTAAATCAAATTTTAAATAATAATTAGCAATGATTTTAAACTAAAAATTTTTATTTATTATTAAAATAAGTGAAAAGTATGAAGTTTATCTAAGTAAAGAATTTAAATATCAATTATATTTTATGATATGGTTGTAATTAGCAATCAAATACTCTTTAGTTAGCACTTTAACATTTAATATATAGTTTAAATCGAAAAATTTAAAAGCAATGTTTAACATATTATCTTTATGGCAAATAAAGTACAAAAAAAAGTTAAAAAATGTATTAAGAAAACTCGTTTGAATAAACTTATTAATAGACATCAACAAAAAGCTGATGTTTTAA
>NZ_LWMV01000172.1 GCF_001639295.1 Methanobrevibacter curvatus
CATATTTTATTATACATATTTTATTAACTGTTTAATATTTAAATAATTTATATGAAAATTAATTCCATGAATATTTCTAAAAAGTGACTTATGAAACACTCACTTTTGTTAAGTTTTTTCATTTTATCATCTTTAAAACTTTTTATTAAATTAATGTATTATTTTTCTAATAGTTCTTTTGAAACCTTTAACTTAATATTTAAGACTGTCATTACTTCCAGTATTATAGAATTAGATATAATAATATTTTCATGATTTATTTTATCCCATATCTTCAAAGCTCGTTTATTATATTTATGGTCTTTGATAAATAAAGCTATTAAGAAATTGGCATCTGTAAATATCATAAATTCAACCTTTTCTTGTTCTTATTTCTTTTACTGCTTCTACGGGATCAAATTCTTTTGGTGCTTTAATACTACTTATTATATCATCGATATTTTTACTAGGACCTGATTTCACTATAAATTTAACTTTAGATTTGTTTTTTTGTGGTTCTTTTTCTATACCTTGTTTTAAATAGTCATTAATTATCTTTGTTTGTGTGGTATCTTTATTAATGGCTATTTGTTTAATTGTATCCATTATTTTAGAATCTATAAATAATGTAGTTCTATTTTTGGTTCTCATATTATCACTCCTATTTTTTTTCATTTATATGCTATATTACATATTACATATACATTTTAATATTAATCTTCAGTTCTGTTAAGTTAAGGAATTTTTAATATAATTTTCTATGCTTTTGATTATAAATATATTCAAGAGTTTATATATATTTGACTATAAATGTATTCAAAAGCTTATATATATTTGACTATAAATATACCCAAAACATTATATATAATAACAATTAAATTTAGTAATATCAGTTATATATTATTTTTTTAAGAATTAATTTTTTAATTATACTTGAATTTTAATACTTTTTTATTTAGTGTATTTAGAAAGGGTTTTTCATGGATCAAGAAATACTTAATAATTTTATTAGTGAAAAATTATCTGAAACCCAAAGTTTATTGGAAGAAAATTTATTTATTAATAATACTCCTATTGAGCATAGAGATATATATTATGGGTTAATTACACATATAAATAATTTTTTAAAAGGGTATAAAGAAAACAGATTTATAACTTTAACTGGTTTAAGAGGATTAGGCAAAACAACAGTTTTATTCCAATTATATGAATATTTAACTATTGAAAAAAATATTTCTAAAAATAATGTACTTTATCTTCCAACTGATGAATTAGTCAATTATGCTGGAGCTGATTTATACGAAGCTATTAACACTTTTATTATGAATGAACATTATACAAGCCCAGTGTTTTTAGATAAAGAACTATTTATTCTAATTGATGAAGCCCAATATGATAAAAAATGGTCTTTAGCTGGAAAAATTATTCATGACAAATCTAAAAAAATCTTTCTTATATTTACAGGCTCATCAGCATTAAACTTTGAAATGAATGTTGATGCTGTAAGGAGAATAAAAAAAGAGTCTATTTTTCCAATGAACTTTCAAGAATATAATTTTTTAAAAAATAACATAATCTCTCCTAAAAATTATGATTTTTCATTATATGATCTAATTTTTAATAATGGGAATTTAAATAAAGCTATTAAAAAAGAAAAAGAAATGAAAAATTCATTATTAAATTTAAATAATCCTCTAAATACTGAATGGGAAAAATTTTTATTATGGGGAGACTTCCCTTTTTCTTTACAGATGAATAAAGAAGAAGTATATAACAGAATTTTTGCAATGATTAATAAAATAATTGAAAAAGATGTTTTGAATTTAAAATCATTTAACTCTAATATGTCAAGCACTATATCACAAATTATCACATACATTGCATTACAAGACCCTGGAGGAACTTCTGATAAAAAACTTGCTACAATATTGTCTAAATCTCAAAAATCAATTAGAGAAATTTTAAATATTTTAGAAAAAACCCATTTATTATTCGCTGTTAGACCATATGGAAGTGGAGGAAAACAGCTAAGAAAACCATGGAAATATTATTTCTTATCTCCAGCTATTAATATTGCTATAAGATATAAAATGGGAGGTTTAAGAATCAATGAAAGAAAATATTTAGGAATTTTGGTAGAAAACTTTGTTGCATCATATTTTTTTAAATATAAACAGAATAATAATCCTTTTTTAAATATTTACTATGATCCAGGAAAAAACGGTGTTGATTTTTTACTTGAAACAATTAATGGGATTATTCCCGTTGAAGTAAGTATAGGCAAAAAAGATAAAAAACAAATTTCTCAAGCCATTAAACGATATAAATCAAAGCAAGGAATAATTATTTCAAATACAACATCTTCAATTAAAAAAGAAGAAGATATTATTTATATTCCATTACATAGTTTAGGCTAAATTAAATAAAAGAAGTTTATAAATTGGTTTAATATCTATTTATACTCTTTTACAGAATCAACAAGTCTTTCCATATCTTCAAATAAGTCTTTTATTTCATTAGACTAAGAGTTATATTCTAAATTACTTAAATTAATAGCTAATTCATTTGTTAATCCATCAATTTTATCTATAACTATAGTCCAGAAAATAAAGTTTAGATGTAATTTTTTTTTTAAAATTCCTATATTCATCTATTAATTAAATTAAATAATTAAATTAAATAATTAAATTAAATAATTATAATAAATATTTTTTGATATAATAAAATCATAAATGATTATTTTAAAAATTAGAAAACACTCTTAAAAATATATCAAATTACAAAAAATAAATGATAACATTTATTATAATTTACATTCTAATATTTTATTATACTTAATTTTTCATTAATTTCATATTAGGTGAAAATAATGCTAAAGAAAAATACTGGTGAAATAGGTTTTGAAAAACAAATATGGGATGATCCTGATGTCTTGCATGGAAACATGGATGCTGGAAAATAAATACAAGAAATTCAACAACTCACAAATATAAAGAAGAAGTTGCAGAAATGGTATATGAAATTGTACATGATTTTGAATATTCTGTTCAAAAGCTTATTTCAAATTTAGAGAAAAAAATTAAAGAAGAAGATTTTGGAGTGTAATATGAATATTTTAGATAGTGAACTTAAAATAGTCATAGATATTATAGAAAATAATACACCTGATTGTGAAGTTTTTGTTTTTGGTTCAAGATTAAATGGTAATAGCTGGAAGTTTTCAGATTTAGATCTCGCATTTAAATGTGAGGATTGTTTAGATTTTAAAAGAAAAGTAAAACTTTCAATAGAATTTGAAGATTCTGATCTGCCTTACAAAGTTGATCTTGTGGATTACAACAAAGCATCTGAAGATTTCCAAAAAATAATTGATGAGAATAATAAAAAGATATATTAATAAAACTGGAGAATATTCATGGAAAAAACATTAGCTGAAGAAGAAAAGTTAAATATTTATCCAATAACAAAATCTTATGAATTATTTTCTCATTCCTTGATATTTTATGATCAATTAGAAAAAAGAATTGAGAATAATCCTAATTCTAAAGATAATGAAATATTAGCTAATGTTGGAAAATCGGCGGTTATTGGGGGTTTTAAGCTCTTTTTTGATCAATTAATAACAATAATGAGAAAATATATTGAATATGAAGATGGAAGAGATGAATGTGCTACATACAAATGTTTTTTCAGAACTGCAGGAGAAAAAGGTCTTATAGATGATTTTTATAAATGGATGGAATTTTATAGGGCAAGAGATTCGGTTTCAGAAGCACCTTATAGTGATGAAGCTGTGAATAATATTTGCTTAATAGCAAAAGAATTTGATATTTATGCTAAAAAAATTATTGCTGTTTTAGAAGAAAAAATTCTTGAAATGTGAATAATTTGGAGTTAAATGAGTAGAAAAGATAAAAATAAGTGTCATTATTTTCAAATAAAAGATATAAATTGTTTTGATGAATTGAGGAAATTTTTAGATAAAGAACTAAAAGTTTTACTCAATAATTCTAATAAGGAGTTTATATTTAGAGGAGATAGTAATTATTCAGACAAATTACAACCAAAGCTATTTAGAAAAAATAATGGAAAGTATTTAATTGAAGATCATGTTGATAGGTTACCATATGATCCTCTAACAGATTATAAAAAAGTGATTTTTTCAATGTTTGAAGCTATTAAAAGATTTTATGATGCCCGCAGGGATGTAGGTGATGGCAATTTTTCAGCAAATGCATTAGAAAAATTTAATTTTTCATTAATAACAGAAAATGAATGTAAAACTCTTTTTAAGGAATATATTAATGAAATAGGATTAGCACAACATAATGGAATGCCTACCATAGGTCTTGATTTTACATATGACTATAAAATAGCTTTATATTTTTTAATTACTGGAGATTATAATGATAATGATTGGCAAACAAAGTGGATTAAAGAAAACTCTTGTCTTTGGATTTTTAAATCTTCAATTTTTGATGATAATAATTCACCGAATCAAAATTTAATTAAGCATGATTTAGATTATAAAATCAATAATAATGCATTTCAACAAAAAGGCTTATTATGTTTATGTTTAAATGTCAAAAATAGAGATCTTAAAGATTTTTGTGTTTTTAACAATTTAAAGGAAAATGTTGAATTTTTTAACAATACAGTTATTTTAAATGGAATGAAATTTCAAAATATTCAAACTCCATTAGCTTATAAACTAATTATTTCTCCGAAAGCTAAAAAAGAGATTGTAAACGAATTTAATTGTTTTAAAGATTTACCTATTTGGTCTAAAGATTTTATGGATAAAATTATAGAAAAAGAAAAGATTTCTATAAAATTGAACGAAATTTATAATAATTCAATGAAAAAAATAAATAATGACTTTAAATTATAATAAATCGTGATACAATGTATGAACAAAGAATTGAGCAAGGACTCAAAAGTATGGATCAGGCAACTTTTCAATCGCTAATGAACAGTTTTCTTTCTTATAGTGGATACAATTTTATTTCTTCACCAGGATCTGTTGTGGCTAAAAATAAAACTTCAAAAGGAGCTCCAGACAGTTTTTTCTATGATGAAGATGAAAAAAAATATATTTTTTGTGAATTCACAACTTTAGATAAGAATAATAATGTTTTAAAATTCATTACTAAGCTTAAAACTGATATTGAACACTGTTTTAATACAAAAAAAACAGGCATAGAAATTGATAAAATTTCTGAGATAATTTTGGCATTCACAAGTAAAATTAACCCAGGAGAAAGTGAAGAACTAAGAAATAAAGTTCACCAATATAATGAAAATGTAAATTTAGAATTATATTCCATTCAAAGGTTAGCTATGGAGTTAGTATCATGGCCTCAAATTAGTAATTATATTCCTGAGATCAATTTTGATGGAATTTTTACTATTGAGGATTTTAGAGAAAAAAGCAAAAATGGTATTAGGCCAGGTTTAGAAAATCCATTCGTAAAAAACAACGAGGTTTATAATTACTTTTTAGATACTCTATCAGAAAATAAAATTGTAGCATTACATGGAAATCAAGGAGTAGGTAAATCAAAATTGGCAATTGAAATCGCACAAGATTTTTCAAAAAAACATGATTATTGCAAACCTATTGTTGTCAAAGGATTCAGAAACGATTTAGAAAATTCACTTTCAAAGTTAATTCCTCCAAAAAATAATAAATACATTATAATTTTTGATAATTATGATGGAACATTTTCTAATTTTGGTTCTATTATTAATTCTCTGGAAAACATTACTACAAATATTAAAATTATTATTTCTCTTCAAAATCAGTTTAAAGAACAGTTATATAATGAATTGACAAATTATCCATTAGAATTTATTGAAATAGAAAAAATGAAAAACGAAGATATAGAAAAAATGATTAAACAAGTGTTAACGACTAAAAAAATCCGCCTTAGAAATTCCGCTATGGACAAAACTATTAAAATTTCCAACGGAAATCCTGCCACAGCATTAATGGCAATTTTACCAATATTAGATAACAATGATGAATCTTTTTTAAAAAACCCTATAGAAATATATAAAAATTACTTTGAGAATTATAAAAAAAATGTTTCATTTTTAAATGATTCTAAAATTTTAAAAACATTAGGAATACTATCATTTTTTAATATAATTGAAAAAAAACAATCCACAAAATTATTTAGTATTTTGGAAACTGAGTTTAACTTTAGTTTTGAATGGGAATTATTTAATGAGTTGAATAGTCAAGAAATTGTAGAATTGCATGGAAATGAAGTTGTTAAAATTTCAGATTCAATTTTATCTACTTATATATTTTATAAAACATTCATATCTACTAGTCCATTGATAAGTTTTGATAAATGGATAGAAATTTTTATTGAAAGTAATTGTGAAAAAATTAATATTAAAATTGTAGAGCTTTCAAAAGTTATAGATTTTAATTCTTTTCAAAATAGAATTAAAGAGCTTTTAGACTCAGTGAAAACCTCATTTGAAAATGATGAGGATAAATATTTTAAATTTCTTGAAATTTTTTATTTTATTTACCCCCTAGAAACATTAAATCTTATCAAAAAATCAGTAGATCTATTACCTGCTAAACAATTAGATGTAGATTCATTTGAAATTCCTGAAAAAAATAACAAGTCGCATTGGAATCAGTTTAGGACTGAAAGATATTCTTATGAATATTTATTATCTCAATTATACAAATTTGAGCTAAGTATTCGTGAAGAAGCATTAAAAATATCTTTTAACTTAATTTTAAATAATTTCGCTGAAAGTAAAGCATATAACATTATAAAAAATATCAATGATGCATTTTCTATTGATATGTATAGTGAAGAAAATAATTTTACTAAGCAAAATGCATTATTGCAATTTTTGGATTCTAATGATTTTACTAAAAATGAAAAGAAACTTGCAGATAAAATTTTCCTTTATTACATTTCTCAAACTTTTGACCGTGAATTTACTAGTAAAAAACAATACTCAAATGGTTCTATAGAATTTTTTATATTTAAATTATTTGAAACTGAAGGATTAAAAACTTTAAGGAAAATCATTTTAAACAAGTTAATTGAATTATATGGTGTTTATCCAGAAAAAATAGAGGATATTTTTGAAAAATATATTAATCAAATTCGTGATGATAATTTGAAAAATGTTTTTTATATTGAAGAGGATATAATACATAATTTATTTAAAAAATGGGATTTAAAAAAGTATAGGCTATCAAAATTAGTGTATAAATATTGTAGAGCTTTAAAAAAGGAAAACATTAAAATATCTTTCGATATATCTTCTTTTTTGGATAAAGAAAAAGTAAAAAAATCTTTAATCTACTCCTCAGATTTAAAAGACCATTTAGAAAAAAAAGAAGACTTAAAAATAAAAGAAGGAATTGAAAATGATTTAAAAGATAATATAAGCGAAGAATATGTTAAAAATATTCTAAATATTATGAATGAAATAGTAGAATCAAGTTCATCTCAAATCTCTAGACCTTCAAACTCTTATTTAAGCATGTTTTTTGAAGCATTAGTTGAAAAGGATGTTGAAATGTTTATTTTTGCTTTTAAATATTATCAGCAAAAGGACTTTAAACTTGTTTATAATGGAAATTTTTTAAAAAAAATCATGGATAAAAATTTAATTGAAGTAAGAAAACTTTATCAATTAATTAATGAAGAAAATTATGTTTATAAAGATACTTTGAATTTGGAGTTTTTTACAAACCTAAAAAAGTCAAATGTAGATAAAAACATCTTTTTTGAATTCATAGAATTTATTAAATCATCAAATATCTTGGGTATGTATGTCAACCGATCTTACAACTATTCTTTTAAACTATTTAGCGATTGTTTTTTAAAATATAAAGATGATTTAGATAATTCAGATGGAACAAACAATATTTTTCAATATATTATAAAAATTCTTATAAATAGAGATAAAACTGAAAATTTAAACCTATATTGGTATGGATTCATCTCCGACAATTATACCTATTTCGAGGATAATATTGCTATTTTAAAAGATGTTTTTAGTTTGGCTGTTGAAAATGATGTGGCTAATAGTTTTAATGTAGAAGATTTAGAAATTTTATATAATTTAGATCCAAAATTTCCATTAGAATTTATAGAAAAATATCATAATTCACTTAGAATACCAGATAAAGGGATTTTATCTTTTGTTTTTAATGATGAGAGTTATTCTCCTGAAAAAATAGATGAAATCGTTGAATTGATCTTGAAAAATCCAAATAAGCTGTTATTAAATAAATTATTAGTAATGCTTTTTAGTGGAGATGAAAAGAAAAACAATGAACATCTTTATATTGAGAGGTTGATAAAAAATAATCATGGCTCTGAAATGCACATATCAGCAGTTTTTAACATGTTGTTACACAACTTTGATAATAAACATTTTATAACTTTTTTAGAAAAATTCTTATTATTAAATAGCAATATAGGAGCAATGAAAAATATTCCATTCAGCAAAGGCTTTGAAACATGGGTTGGGAGCCAAATTCCTACCCATAGATCAAAAATCGATTTTTATAATGGCATTATTAAAATGATTGAAAACTTACCTAATCCCTCTAATTTTGTAAACCATAAAAAGTTTTTAGAAGAGTTAATTGAAAAAGAAAATAATCGTATAAAATCTTTAGAAAAATTAGAATTTGAACATTTAGAACTTAAATGATTTTTTTAATAGGTTATTTTCAACACATGGGATAACTTCTATAAAAAACGACAATGGTTAGATATATTTAGTTTAGAGGCGATAATTCATTGGTATATTTGATGATAAATTATTTCCATTAAGTTTTATGATAAAGTTTACTAGTAGTGGAATACCAAAAACTGAAATTAATGAATGCTGGAATGAAAATATCCAGTGGATTTCTGCAAAAGACATAAACAGGGTGTCTGATAATTGAAAAAAATTGAAGAGGTTTGGCATATTATTTAATATGTTTAGAGTCTATTATATTAGTATTTTACAAAAGTACAATTTATCTGGTCTTTAAAAACAATATTCTAAAAGTTAATCTTTTGATTTTAACAATGAAAGAAAATCCACAATACTTATTATCTTAAAAAATTGACTTTATGGAAAATAGTTTAAATTAAAATATAATGATTTTATTAAGCTTTTTTAAAGATTAAAACTGATTTCATCTGTACTTTTAGAAAATCACAATATAATTATCTTAAAACATCTTGAATAACCGTTTAAACTCTTAATTTTTTCACAAAAATCAGACACCCTGGACATAAATAGTGATTTTCAGCATGTTTATAATGCTGAAAAAGCAATAACTCAAAAAAATTAGATAATAGCTCAATTAATGTATTAGAAAAAATGATATTGTAATTTCGGATAGGTAAGTGCTATTATTTAAAACAATTATTAGATTGTATTTTTAATTTTCATAGCTTATGATCCATGAAAAGTATAATAAGATAATTTAAACAATGAAAAAGTTTTTAAGCTTTTTTTTGTTTTTGCATTGCATTGTATCCTAAATTAATGGCTTTTAGATTCATTTCATGGAATTTTTCATTTAAGTTCTCTTTCATAACTTCAATCACTGTTTCTCTAGATAATGGAAAACCATCTGATGCAATAGTAGCACCTAAAAGAACCATATTTAATGAAAGGATGTTTCCTGATTCTATTGCCAATTTATTTCCATCAATTGGATAGCTATTTGGATAATTCCTTTTTAATATGTTTGTAACAGTATCTACTTTAGGATAATCTTTTTCTTGAGAATTTATATTTGGAGGTATAAGGGGAGTGGTGTTGAAAATCAATTTGGTATTTTTATTGCCTTTATCCAATCCTCTTATTGTTTCTATAGGCTCAAAGCTTAGAATCATGTTTGCATTATTATTTTCAATAATTGAACTTTTATAGTCTCCTATTTTAACTTCTGTTGAGACAACTCCTCCTCTTTGTGACATTCCATGAATTTCACTTGTTACTACATTATGTCCTTCTTTCATTCCAGCTTCTGCAAGAATTGTAGATGTTTTGATTATTCCCTGACCTCCAACTCCACAAACATAAATAGTATATGAATTTTTTAAAAAATCTGAGCTATTTGATAAGTTTTTAATTTTATTTTTATTTTCTTTATTTTTATTTTTTTTAGTTTTATTTTCTTTATTTTTTTCTGTTTGATTCATAATATCATTCCTTTTTTACACCAATGGCTTTATTTGGACACATTTGTGAACATGTAGTACATCCAACACAAGTTTCATCAATAATGGCTTCATCATTTCTTATTGATATTGAAGGGCAAGCAAGTAGATTTACACAATCAAAACAATTATTACATTTATCTTTTTTAATTTTCATTTTTCGTTTTTTCTTTTGTCCTTTAATCAATGTACATGGGTGCTTTGCAATGATAACACTAAGATCGTCATGATTAAATGCTTCTTTGTAGCTTTCTATTGTTTTTTTTAAATTTATAGGATTAACGGTTTTAACATGCTTACAACCGCATCCAATAACTAAATTTTCAATAGAAATTGCTGGAGCCTCATCTCCCATTCCATCAACCTCTAAACCTGGATTTGGCTGACCTCCTGTCATTGCAGTAATTCTATTATCTAAAATAGTCACAACAAAATTACTTTTATTGTGGATTCCATTGATTAAAGGAGGAATTCCGCTATGGAAAAATGTTGAATCTCCTATAAAGCTGACAACAGTTTGATTTGTTGCTTTTGAAAATCCATGTCCATCTCCAATACTTGAACCCATAGATAACAAATAATCTGCAGTTTCATATGGAGGACTAACTCCTAAGGTGTAACAACCAATATCAGAAGCAAATATCACATTTTCATCAGCAATTCCCAACTCTTCAGTTGCCTTTTTTACAGCAAAGTAAGCTGATCTATGACCACATCCAGAACAAAGTGTAGGTGGGCGATTTGGTAATTTATCCATTAAATCAAGAATTTCTCCACTTAATTGATTTTGAATTTCTTTGTTTTTTGTTTTTTCTTTGATTATTTTATTTAATGATTCCCTTACAATGTCTGGAGATAGTTCTAATGTTTTAGGGAATATATTATTAGTTTTTCCATAAACTTTTATATCAAGTTTACTTTCACCTATAATGGCTAAAACTTCTTTTTCCATTATTGGATCAACTTCTTCACCAATAAAAACACCATCAAGATCTTTAATAAATGATAAAACTTTATTTTTTGGAAAAGGATAAGTGAATCCTAATTTTAGAATGTCTATCTCTAAATTATCTTCAACAATTACATCATGGCAATAATTAAAAGCACTACTACTTGAAATAATGCCTAATTTAGGTTTATTTTCATTTATACTGTATATTTCATTTAGATTACTTTCATTGGCTTCTTCTTCAATAGATTCAATTTTAGATACTAACTTTTCATGTAATTCTCGTGCAATATTAGGGACAATAACATATTTTTCTGGGTTTTTTTCAAAGTATCCTTTCTTCCAATGGCTGTTTGAATTTTTACTACTTTTGTCTGTTATTTTTTCTTTTTGATATTTTCCAAGCTCAACAACTCCTCGCATATGAGATACACGAGTAGTACAGCGTATAATTATTGGAATTTTAAATTCTTCAGATAATTCATATCCATATTTTATCATGTCTTTAACTTCTTGAGGATTTGATGGTTCTAATGTGGGAATATTAGCTAATCGTGAATAATGTCTTGTATCTTGTTCATTTTGTGAAGAAAAAATTGAAGGATCATCTGCAACTAAAATAACCATTCCTCCATTTGTACCAACATAACCAGTACTTACAAATGAGTCTGCGGCTACATTTAATCCCACATGTTTCATAAATGTAAATGAACGAAGCCCAGAAATAGATGAACTTGCTGCTACCTCCATTGCTACTTTTTCATTAATAGAAAACTCAAAATAAATACCAGATTCTTTTGCCAAAAGATATAATATGTTTCCAATTTCAGATGAAGGAGTTCCAGGATATGTTGAAGCTATTGAAACATTAGATTCAATAATTCCACGAACAGCTGCTTCATTTCCTAGTAAAAATAATTTTTCTCCACTTTCTCCAGTAATCAATTTTTTTAGGTTCATTATTCACACCAAATAGATAAATCATGATTTTAATTTACTTTTTATTTTTTCTTAATTTTTTATTAGTTTTTTCTTAGCTTTTTTTTATTTTTTTCTTCTTTTAATTTTATTTTTTCTAGTTCTTTTTTATTCCCTAGTTTTTTTTTTAAAATTTTTTTATGAGTTCATCTTTTTTAGATTTAAAAAATATAATTAAAATGGGTTATAAAAATATAATTAAAATTAGAATAATATATTAAATATAATATTTATTTTATTTAAAATTTTTTTTTTAAATTTTTTTTACTTAAAATCTTATTTTTTAACCTTATTTTATTTTTAAAATCATGAGTTTTTAGAAAAATTATTTATTTTATAAAAACAAAATATTTAGTATAAATAATTATATTTAATATTATAATAGTTGATATTGATAATTAGATTATCTTATTTTTATGTCATGCTTATTTTAATTGGAATTCATTTTGTTATGAATTTTGAACAATAAATTAATTTATTAATTTTTTAAGTTTATTAAGTTTTTAAGGGAAAATATGATAGAAATTCAAGTTTTACGAAGTAATTTTAATAAAAATGAGGATTCAGACAATAAATCTTATTTAGAAACATTTAAAATTCAAAAAACAGAGCAAATGAAGGTTTTAGATGCTTTAAATTATATAAATGAGCACTACGATGCGAATATTGCTTTTAGATCATCATGTAGGGCAGGACAATGTGGTTCTTGTGCTTTAAAGATAAATGATCAAGTAGATTTAGCTTGCAAAAGAGAAATTGAAGATGGAGATATTATTTCTCCATTAGATTTTAAAGTCATTAAAGACTTAATTGTAGACAAATCAGACATTGAAGAAAACACTAAATTGATGCATTTATTTTTAGAAAGAAATGGAGAATACAAAAATATTAAGTTAAAAAAGCTTAAATCAGAAAATATTAAATCAGAAGATATTAAATCAAAAAACCATAAGAGCTTGAATTCAGATGAAGATTCATCACAATTTTCATCTATTTGTGAATGTGAATTAATAGATAATTCAAAGTCAATTGATACTAAAAAAGTTAGAACATGCATAGAATGTTATTCTTGCTTGTCTGCATGTCCAGTAATAAAAAAAACATCTGAGTTTCTTGGACCTTATTATATAAGATACATTTCTAAATTTGATTTTGATCCAAGGGATGTTGGAGATAGAACTAAAGAAAGTATTGATTATGGACTTTACTGTTGTACAAGTTGTGGTGAATGTGGAGAGGTTTGTCCTAAAAATATTAATAGCTTCTCTGATGCAATAGAAAAACTAAGAGCATTAGCATATCAAGAAAATTTAGGACCATTACAGCCACATAAAGATTTAGCAAGAAAAATAGTAGAAACAGGGCATTCTGTAGATAAATTAAATGATGGTTTTATTGAAACTTACAATAAAATTATTTTTGATGATAATAGCAATATTTCTGATGATAAGAACAATAATTTTGATTCTAAAAAGAATAATTCTAATTTAAACAATACAAATCCTGATTATGATTTATTGAATTCAAATATAAATCTTAAAAACCCTAAAAAACCTAAAATAGCCATTTTTACTGGCTGTATGGTTGATTATAGACTTCAAAATCTCGGATTCGCTTTAATTGATGTATTGAAAGCAAATGGATTTGAAGCAGATGTTCCTGAGTCACAAACTTGTTGTGGCTCTCCTTTACTTAGAACAGGTCAAAGAGATCTTGTTGCTCCATTGGTTGAGAAAAATAGAGAAACATTCAAGGACTATGATTTAATACTCACTATTTGTGCTGGTTGTGGAGCCACATTAAAGAATGATTATCCTGATTTTGATTTAAGATTAAATGTAATGGACATTAGTGAATTTTTAGTTGATTCATTAAATACTAATAAAATGAAAGATTTAAATTTGAAAGTCACATATCATGATCCTTGTCATCTCTCAAGAGGTCAATCTATAACAGAAGAACCTCGTAAAATTTTAAAAAATATTAAAGGTGTAGAATTTATTGAAATGGCTAAACCAAATCAATGTTGTGGTTCTGGTGGAGGTGTAAGGGCAGGTAAACCAGAAATTGCTGCTAGTTTAGTTGATGATAAAGTTCAAATGATTGAAGACATTTCTGTTGATGCAGTAATAAGTATTTGTCCTTTTTGTCAATTTCATATTCAAGATGCTCTTAAAAATCATGGACTTGATATAAAAGTAATGAATATCCTGGAACTTTTACAAATGGCATATAAATAATTTTCAAATTACAATATTTAGTTATATGGTGATATTTTGGCGGAAAGTGTTACATCTGACGAAGAAATAGTTTCTGAGGATATCTTATTAAAAAATGATGAAAAATCGACTAACAGTGAAAAAACTGAAAATGGAGATAAATCTAATTCTAATTCTCCGTTACATAATGAAAATGAATCAAGTGAGATTGTTATCAAAGACAAAACAGATAATTCCAAGGAATATCTAAAAAACAATATTTTTGTGGTGTTTGTGGAATGTGAATCTTCAGGAAATGTAGGATTTTTAGCTAGAACTATGGCTAATTTTGGATTAAAGAATTTAGTATTAATAAATCCATGTAAATTAGAAAAAGATGCTTATTATCAAGCAATGCATGCTAAAAACATTGTTGAAGAAGCAAAAATTTTTAATAGCCTCAATGAATTTCTAATATCTGAAAAAATAGATTTTATTGTTGGATCTACTGGAACTCCTGGAGGAAGCTACAATCTATCAAGAATACCAATAAAACCAATTCATTTGAGCGATTCAATTAATTTAAATAGTAAAGTAGCTATTTTATTTGGAAGAGAAGGAGATGGATTAAACAATAAAGAAATAAGCCTATGTGACATTATTGTAAGTATTCCAACAAGTCCAGACTATCCAATAATGAATATTTCACATGCAGCAACTATTATTTTCTATGAATTATTTAAAAACAAATATGAATTTGATGCCGTAGGATTAGATGAGGCAAATTCTCTTGAAAAACATTATTTACTTAAGGATTTTAAAGAAATTATTTCATTACTTTCTTTTCCAGAGCATAAAGAAAAAACTAATTTAAAAGCTTTTAAAAATATTATTAACAGGGCATTTATAACTGGAAGAGAAGCACATACTTTAAAAGGATTATTTAGAAGAGTAAAAATTAAATTGAAAGAAACTAAAGATAAATCAGACTAAAATAATCTTTTTATTTAATATTTTATTTAATCTTTTTATACAAGTATTTTTCATTTAAATCTCAATTATTTAAAATTATTTTTTTAGAAAAATTTTTATACTTTATTTTTTAAATATTTTATTAGTATAAATTATTTTTTTATTTATTATAATTTTTTATTAATATTTATTTGTTAATTTTTTAACAACTTAGTTCATGAATATTTAAAAATTTTTTTATTAATTTTTCTGATTTTTTATTTATTTAAAGTTATTATATTAATTATTTGATGATTATTATGGCAATATTAAGTGATGTAGATATAAAAAAATACCTTAATGAAGGTAAAATTATAATAAATCCTATAGAAGATTATGATAAACAGATTCAACCATCTTCAGTCGATATGAGAATTGGAAGTGAGTTTAAAACTTTTAAGGTTGTAAGAAAACCATTTATAGATCCTAAAGACCCAACAGACATTTCATCTTACATGGAATCACTTCATTTAAAAGAGGATGAATCATTTATTATTCACCCTGGAGAATTTGCTCTTGCTACTACATATGAGTTTGTAGAAATCCCAGATGATTTAGTTGCACGTGTAGAAGGAAGATCTTCAATGGGAAGACTTGGAATTACAATGCATGTCACAGCTGGGTACATTGACCCAGGTTTTAAAGGAAGAATAACTTTAGAAATCTCTAACATTGGAAAAATGCCTGTTGCGTTATATCCGGGACAACGTGTTTGTCAAATTGTGTTTGAGACTATGACCACTCCATCACAAAAACCTTATGGGCATCCAGATAGAGATAGTAAGTATATGGGTCAAAAACGTCCTGAAAGTAGCCGTATTAAACAGGATTATGAGCTTAGAAAAGATTAATTTGTTTAAGATTTATTAAATTGTGTATTTATAACTGAATATTTTTATTCTATCAATTTATATTTATCTGCTATCATTCTTTTCCGTTTTATTATATCTACTTTTAGTCAATCTAATCTTAATCTATCTACTTTTCTTATATCTACTTTATTCTTATTTATTTTTTTATTATAATTTTTCCTAGTTATATGTTAAAATAGATTATGAGTTATTTATTGAATATAATTATTGAATATAATTGTTGAATATAATTGTTGAATATGATAATTGAATATAAAAATAATTTAAAATATGTCTAATAAATTTTTATGATTATAAAATTAATTGAGGTAATCTAATGAATCACGATAAAATGATTAATATTAGTACAAAAAGAGGATTTTTATGGCCATCATTTGAAATATATTCTGGTTTAGCAGGTTTTACAGATTATGGTCCATTAGGAGCCATTTTAAAAAATAATATAATGCAAAAATGGAGAGAGCAATACATAATTAATCAAGGTTTTTATGAAATAGAAAGTCCTACTGTTTCTCCAGAAGAAGTCTTACAGGCATCTGGTCATGTAGATAATTTTACAGATCCTATGATTCAATGCTTGAGCTGTAATGAAGTTTTTAGGGCAGACCATATTATTGAAGAACAAACAAATCTTGAAGTTGAAGGATACACTAATGAAGAACTTGATAAAATTGTTAAAGAAAAATCTGTTGTTTGCCCTAATTGTGAAGATAAATTAAGTCAAATTTGGAACTATAATTTAATGTTTAGAACAAATATTGGTCCAAAAAGTGGAAAAACTGGTTATATGCGTCCTGAAACTGCTCAAGGTATTTTTATAATGTTTAAACGTTTAGCCCGTTTTTTTAAAAATAAATTACCATTTGGAGTTGTTCAATTAGGTAAAGCTTACAGAAATGAAATTTCACCTCGCCAAGGTGTCATTCGTTTAAGAGAATTTACTCAAGCAGAAGCAGAAATTTTTGTCAATCCTTTAGATAAAACACACCCTAAATTTAATGAGATTGCTGATGAAACATTTATTTTAAGCTCTGCTGAAACCCAAATTAAAGGAATAGAACCTTTAATTATATCTGCAAGTGATGCATTAGATAAAGGCATTGTTGCAAATGAAATCCTGATTTATCAAATTTATTTAGCCAGAAAATTCTTAAGAGAATTAGGAATACCAGATGAGGTCTTAAGATTTAGACAGCACCTTCCTAATGAAATGGCTCATTATGCAATTGATTGTTGGGATGTTGAAGTTAAAACTGATCGTTATGGATGGGTTGAAATTATTGGAATAGCTGATAGAGGAGATTATGATTTATTAGCACATTCTAAGCATAGTAATGAAGATTTAGATGTTTTCATTGATTTTGATGAAGAAAAATTAATTAAAAAAGCTGTTATTAAACATAATATGGCTAATTTTGGTAGAAAATTCAAAAAAGACACTTCTAAAATTATTAATGCATTAAATAGCATAGACCCAAAAAAAATCCAAGAAGAATTAAACTCAAATGGTAAATATGAACTAGAAGTTGAAAATAATATATTCACAATTGAAAAAGAGGATATAATCTTTGATGAGATTGAAGAGAAAGTTAAAGGAGAAAGAATCATTCCTCATGTAATTGAACCATCATTTGGAATAGATCGTATTTTTTATGCTACATTGTTACATTCCTTTTCATCTTCTATCTCTAAAGATTTAGATGATGGAGCAAAAGAAAAAATTAAAGAATATTTTAAGTTTCCATTGTCTATTGCACCAATTAAAGTCGGTGTCTTTCCATTAATCAAAGATGAAAAATTAATTAATATTAGCACTAAAATAAAAGATAAGTTAATGGCTAGTGGAATTACTGTTCAATATGAAACTTCTGGAACAATTGGTAAGAGATATGCTAGATGTGATGAAATTGGTGTTCCTTTAGCTATTACTGTCGATTTTGATTCATTGGAAGATAATGAAGTCACTATAAGGGATAGGGACACAGAAATTCAAGAAAGAATACCTATAGATGATGTTTTAAATTATGTATTTGGAAAATTAAATAATTTTTAATTATTTTTAATTATTTTTTTTTTTAATTTTTTTAATTAATTCTAATTAATTCTAATTGCTCCTAAAATTAAGTATCATATTGTGTTTTAATATTTTATTTTTTTTAAAATAACATTCCATTTTTAAAACTTATTTTAGTTTCTCCTTCAATTTTTATGTCTTTTTTGGGAAATATAGGTTGAATTATGTAATTATTTTCACTGTCCTCAATGGATATTTCTTCAACACCTTTTAAATTATTAAATAGTTCTTTTCCCCATTCTAAATTGTCTTCATTTTGCCCTAAAATAATTGTAGAATCATCAAAAAATCCATCTTTTAAAAACAATCCTAAAAATACAAAATTGCTTCCAGTTACTAAGAAAATATGGTTTTTTTTATCTGTAAGATGAAATTTGATTTTGTTTTCTTCAACTGCATATTCAAAATCATTTTTAAATTCACTTTCTAATATTTGACTTAAAATTTCTTTGTTTAAAATAATTTCTAGTTCTAATAAATCATTGTCAATAGCTTTTAGAATAATTTCTAAATGTTTATGAGAATATATTGGTAAAAACATCTTTATTTTTCTTGATTTTCTAATTAAATTATTAAAAACACTTAAAGTTTTATTTATGTTATTTTCATCACATTGGACATACTGACACCCTCTTAACAAATGTATTTTTTTAAACAATTTATGAGGTATATGGGAAGCTTTATGTGTAATCCAGAATTTTTCTTCTTTTACAAACATGTGCCATGTTTCAATTAATTTAATTATGTTTGCAACAACTACTGTTCCTTTTGAACTAAGAGATATAATTTTCTTTTCTTTTTTTATTAGTTCCAAATTTAAAAGTAGTCTTAAAGCCTGTGATATAGTTGCTGAAGGTTTTTTTACTATATTTTTAAGTGTTATTACACTTTTTTCACCTTCATACAAACTTATCAAAATTTTTGTTCTCACATTTGAATTTAAAAGATATTTTAAATGATTAAATTCATTGAGGTTATACATTTTTATCGTATTGTTTTCATTTTCCATTTTAATCCCTTAATTTTATTGATTTAAAGCTTTTAATTATTTTTTAAGTTTTTAATTTTTTTTATTTTTTTATTACCTTTTTATTATTTTTATTATTTTTATTATTTTTATTATTTTTTTATTTTTTTATTTTTTTCAATTATCCTAGTTTATTTAAATATTTAAAAATATTCTATCAGATTGATTGTAAAATGAATTAAATATCTTTTTTCCCCAATTAATTCCTTTTTCATCTTTTGAAATTATAATTCTATTTTGATCATAGGTTCCATCAGTTTTATACAATCCTAAGGATAGTATTTCTTCTGTAATAGTCATAAAAATCTTTATTTCGTCCTTAATTGTTCTAATTTCAAATTTTCCTTGATCCATTCCTTTTTTCATTTCTTTTCGATTTAATGATTTAATAAAAGTGTTGGAAATACTTTTTGGAACCAATAATTTCATTGAAATTTCATTTTCCAATAAATAATTTATTAATTTTAAAAACTCACAATCTATAAATGGAATAATTGATTTTAAAGAATTTGCAGTTTCTACATATTTTTTTACAGTTCGTTCTGGTTTATAAATGTCTTTTAAGTTTGATGTAACTAACTCTGAGTCAGATAAATCTTCAATTTTATTTAAATAGTTTCCATCAATAACATCAACTTTGTGTTCATTTAAAAAATCAGAAAATGTATTAATAATATTTAAACTATTGCTAAATTTAATTAATTGTTCAAGTTTCATTTTTGCTAAATTTTTTATTGAATAAATTCCTTTGTCTGACTTTAAAAATCCTAACCTTTCAAGTTGGTGTATGTTTGTTGAAGTTGAACTATAACTTAAACCTGAGGTAGTATATATCTCATTCATTGTCATTTTGTCTTCAATATAAAATGATTTAATAGCTTCAAGTCTTAATTGTGAGTTTGTAATAAACTTTAACTCATTTGAAACCAAATTATATTGTTCTAAGATGTTTTCCACATTCATTTTATCACCTGTTCTTTCTCTAAAATATTAAGAATTTCCATAACCTTTAATATTCTTTATTTTAATTTTTATTTTATTTTTTTATTTTAACTTTATTTTTTTTATTTTAATTTTTATAATTTTTTTAATAAAATAATTTTTTTTAAATATTGAAAATTCTAATTTTATTTTTAAATATTTATAAAAATTTTAGAGAAATAATATTATTTTTAAGTTATTACTAATATAAGTTTTATTAT
>NZ_LWMV01000173.1 GCF_001639295.1 Methanobrevibacter curvatus
TCATTAACCAAAAGAAAATAGCCATAACAACAGATTTAAAAACAGAATATAAACCTATAGTAGAAAAATTAGGATTTAAACACCAATGGTGCCTATTCCACACAAGAAAATCATTTAAAAATGCATTTAAAGAATACAAAAAGAAAAACAAAGTATCACCTTACGAAAAAAACCTTGTAAACTACTACATTGAGAAATTCATGTTAATGTTTAACCAACCATCCTACGATGAAGCAACAAAATCTTTAAACTGGTTTATAAAAGAATTTGACAACCTTCCAAACTTTATCCAAATTCAATTACAAAAAAAAAAGTAATTCCCTATTTTAAAACTTTCACACTCCATTTAACAGACGATAATGTACCAAAAACAAGCAATCTCTGCGAAACCATGTTTGGAAAAACAAATCCTAAACACAATAAACGCAGAACTAAAATTATTAAAGGGATTGATGCCCGTTGCAGGTTGAGAGAAAGAAAATGGAATGAAAGAAGATTGAAAAAAAATCAGCGAAGTTCTTGACAATGCCGCTACTTTAAATCCCAAAAAATATATAAAGAATCAAAAACAAAATTAATAAATAATATAAATAAGAGGTAAAACTATGCAAGAATTACCTATTGGAACACAATCATTTTCAGTTTTAAGAGAAAATAATTACCTGTATGTGGATAAAACAAAAGATATTCTTAAATTAACTAAAAATAGTAGAATTAATTTTCTCTCACGGCCAAGACGATTTGGAAAATCATTACTAGTCAGCACACTAAAAGAACTATTTGAAGGAAACAAAAAGCTATTTAAAGGACTATATATTTATGATAACTGGGATTGGGAAGATAAATACCCAGTAATTCATATAGATTTAGCTGGAGGTAATTACGACAGTGCTAATGAATTAAAAGATAATTTAGACGATATAATTCATACAATAGCTAGAAAGCTTCAAGTAGAAATATATAGTAAAACATTAAAGGGAAAATTCACAGATTTAATAAGTGAAATTTCTAAAAAAACAAAGAAAAAAGTGGTTGTTTTAATTGATGAATATGACAAACCAATTATTTCAAATCTCCAAAACAAAAACCTAGAAAAAATTCAATCAAAATTAGGAAGTTTCTATGAAGTTTTAAAAGCAAATGATCAATATATTAAATTTATATTTTTAACTGGAGTATCTAAGTTTGCTCAAGTGTATGTGTTTTCAAAATTAAATAGTGTAGATGATTTAACACTTATTGATGAGTTTAATTCTATCTGTGGATACACTCAAAAAGAATTGGAGACTAATTTCCCAGAACACATAAAAAAGCTATCCAATAAATTTAATACTTCTGATAAAGGGATTATTGAAAAAATTAAAACATTTTATAATGGTTATAGTTGGAATGGTAGAGAAAAAGTCTATAATCCATTTTCTACTTTATTATGCTTTAAACATGGTGAATTTTCTAAAAATTGGTTTAACACAGGAACACCAAATCTATTGGTTGATTATCCATTAAACAAATATAACCTTAAATCCCTTGCAGAACCAAATATAGTTACAGATAGTGAACTTAAAAATCCAACTGCTTCTAACATAAGAGATGAAATACTACTATTTCAAACAGGATATCTTACAGTAGATAAAATTGAAACAAAAGAAGATGAAAAATTTTATTATTTAAAACTCCCAAATTATGAAGTAAAATCAGCTCTATTTGAAAATCTAATTAGCCAATATTCTAAAATACATTTACATGACATTTTAGATTATGCAAACAAACTCTTAAAATACACAATTGAAACTAACTGCACAAAAATAAAAGAAACGTTAGGAGACTACTTATCCCCAATACCCAATGATTTAAGAGGTCAAGATGAAAGATATTACCATACACTAGTATTCATGTTGCTATATACTGCAAAAATACATGTACATAGCGAAGTTCACAGTTATAAAGGAAATGCAGACCTAATAATAGAAGAAGATGATCATGTGATAATAATTGAATTTAAACAAAGCAGTAAAAGCTCAATTAACTACATGATAAATGAAGCACTAGAACAAATAGAAAAACAAGAATACTCAAGACAATACAAAAACAAAAAAATCATAAAAGGAGCCATTGCATTTAAAAATAGTGAAATAGGATGTAAATTAATCAAAGAATAATTTTTCTTATCTTTAATGAATGTTTGTTGGCAAGAAATTTTCCAAAAAATTATTTTGCTAATGTTTTTTCTAGCTTTTATGAAAGCACTAAAAACATTAGTTTATTCGACTATGTATTCCATGTTGTACATTCCTCTTTTTTTATTAAAAATCTTATCCATCTTCTTATTGAAAACTTTAAATCCTGATTTTTCATAGATTTTTTTTGCTTTTTCTTTTCTAACATCAACATCAAGAATTACTTTTGAAAATCCATCATTTTTAGCTATTTCTTTAGTTTTAGACAATAAAAATTTTCCATATCCTTTATTTTGCTCTTTTTTATCCACTGCAAGTTCTGCTAAGTATAAATCTCCTAAGCCAAAATCAGATAAAACTAATTTATCCATTAAACTAATGTGAATAAATTTTAAAGCCTCAACAATACTTAAATGTTTTATATAAAAGATAAATTCACTTAAAATACTTTCTTTTTTTCCATTAACAATAAGAATAAGTCCTATAATTTTTCCTTCTATATTTTTTAAAACAAAATATTCCTCATTCATCGATTTATTTAGGTTTATAATAGTATTTGATACTATAAATCTTTTTTCAATGGCTGAAATAGCTTTATTTTCTGTCTTAAAAATGTTTATAAATGTTTCTTCATCTACAGTATAAATAAGTTTAGCTATTTCTTTTGTACTATCTTCTTCTGATATATATTTTCTAAAAATTAATTCTTCCTTTGTCATTTTTATTTTTCCAAGTTGTTGACTATTGTTAAAGCAAAAACAGCTGCACCAAAGCCATTATCTATGTTTACAACAGCTATTCCTGGTGCACATGACTGTAACATAGAGTAAAGTGCAGAAACCCCTTTTCCTCCAATTCCATAACCAACAGAAGTTGGAACACCAATTACAGGAATATCTACAAGTCCTGCAACTACAGATGGCAATGCTCCTTCCATTCCAGCACATACAATAATAGCTTTAATGTTTTTTTTAATCATTTCAGCTATTTTTGGAAACAATCTATGAATTCCAGCTATTCCTACATCATATGAACAAATAGCTTCACATCCTCCTTCTTCCACTATAACTCGTGCTTCTTCACCAACAGGAATATCAGATGTTCCTGCTGTTATGATTCCAACTTTAAATTTCTCTTCTTCTATGGGTTTATTATTATTTTTTTCATATTTTCCATTTTTTTCATTTTTTTCATATTTTTTATATTTTTTATCATTATTCTCTTTAATTTTTTTGTTTTCCTTAATACATGATATTATTAATATTTTAGCCTTTTTATTGTATTTGAAATTGAAATTTTCTTTTAAATTTTCTTCTAAGTCATTAATAAATCTTTGATAAACATCATTTTCTAATTTTGTTACTAATAAATTTGTTAAATCCTTATTTTCACTTGTTTTTACCCATTTATCATAATTATCTAAGAAATCTAAGATTATTTTCTTTAAATCATCATATTCTTTTCCTTTTGCCAAAATAGCCTCTGGAAAACCTGTTCTATTTTTTCTTGAAGTATCAATTTTAGCTATTGTATTTATTTCATTTATATTATTACTTTTTAATAGTTTTTCTGCTTCATTTATATTTATTTTCTCATTTTTTAAATCTTCAAGAATTTTTTTCATTTTATCCCATTGAAAAATTATTATATTTTTTTATTTAATTTTAATTCATTTCTTTTTTTTAAATAGTTTTAATTTTTTAAGTATTTTTAATTTTTTAAATAGTTTTAATTGTATTAATATTTTTTAAAATTGTTGTTTTAAATATTTTTTAAATCATTCTTTTAAATATTTTTTAAATTTTTAGTAAATTTTATTATCAATATAAAATAATATAAAATTATATAAAATTATATAAAATTATATATAAATCATGTAAAATTATATATTAATTAATAATTTTTATCATATAATAATTTTTAGAATAAATATTTATTTAATATAAATAATACTTAATATAAATAATATTTAATATAAATAATTTATTTTTTTAAGTGTAATTTTTTATTTAATTAATATTTTTTATTTAATTAATATTTATTATAGCTATTTATATTAAGTTTATTTCTACTTACTTTTTTAGTTGTTATTATTTTTATCTATTTTATATTTTAATTTTTTTTTAAATTAGCTTTAGACTTTAATTTTAAACTTTAATTCTAAATTTTAATTTTAAATTGGTACTATGGAAACTGCTAAAATTTTGGTTCAAGGAATAGTTCAGGGGGTTGGATTTCGTCCAAATGTTTATAGAATAGCTATTAAGCATGATATTAATGGCTATGTTCGTAATTTAGGAAATGTTGTAGAAATTATTGCTCAGTCGCATGATTACAATGATATTGAAAAATTTATTTCAGAGATTGAAGTTAAAAAACCTCCTGTTTCAATTATTAACTCTATTGAGTACTCATTTTTTGAGTCTAATGCAAGTTTTTCTGAATTTAAAATCCTTGAAAGCTCGAATTCATTTTCAGGAACATCTGTTATTCCTCCAGATATTGCTGTTTGTGAAAATTGTCTTAAAGAAATGAGAAACCCAAAGGATAGGCGTTTTAATCATCCATTTATTGCATGTACTGATTGTGGGCCTCGTTTTACTCTAATTGATTCTATTCCTTATGATAGAAATAGAACTTCAATGGATGAATTTCCTTTATGTAATGAATGTATGGAAGAATATACCAATCCCTTAGATAGGCGTTATCATGCTGAAGCAAGTTGTTGTAACACATGTGGACCTTCACTTCAACTATTAAATAAGGATGGGGTGGATATTTCATTTAAACACACAAATTTAATTAAAAAAGCAGGAGAACTTTTAAATGAATCTAATATTCTAGCCATTAAAGGTATTGGCGGAACACATCTTGTCTCTAAAGTCAGTGATGATGATACAGTATCTATTCTTAGAAAAAGATTGACAAGAGAAAATCAGGCATTTGCCTGCATGGTTAAAGATATTGAATCTGCCCTTGAATTTTGTGAAATTAATAGTTATGAAAACGAGGCTTTAATAGCAAAAGAAAGACCTATCGTTGTTTTAAAGAAAAATTCAAACTACAATTTATCCAAGGAAGTTTCTCCACTTCTCCATAACATTGGAGTCATTTTGCCTTACTCACCAATTCATCATCTTCTATTTGACTACATAAATGACCCTGCTTTAATAATGACTTCAGCTAACATTCCTGGTGAGCCTATGATGATTGATAATAAGGATATTGTTAATAATCTCTCTAAAATAGCTGATTATTTTTTATTACACAATCGTAAAATTATTAATCGATGTGATGATTCGGTTATTAGATTTGTTGATGATAAAGCTTCATTTATTAGAAGATCTCGAGGATATGCTCCTGCTCCTTATAATTTAAATGAATATGATAAGTTTAAAAGTATTTTACATAAAAATCATAATATTTTGGCTTTAGGTCCTGAATTAGATCTTACTTTTACAATTTTAAAAAATAAAATGGCCTATGTTTCTCAACACATTGGAAATACAAACAAGTTTAAAACTTATGAGTTTTTACAAGATGCAATTAAGCATTTAATGAAAATTACCTCAACAAATAGCTTTGATTTAGTTGCATGTGATTTACATCCTCAATTTTTCTCAACCCAATTGGCAAAGGAGATATCTAATAAATTTCAAGCTGATTTAATTCCAGTTCAACATCATCATGCTCATGGAGCTGTTTTAGCAGTAGATAATAACATTGATGAGTTGATAGTAATTGCAGCTGATGGCGTGGGTTATGGCGATGATGGAACAGCTTGGGGAGGTGAAATTTTATACTCTGACATTGAATCATATGAGAGAATGGCTTCACTTCTTCCACAAAAGCTCCCAGGAGGAGATTTATCTACAAAATATCCTGTAAGAGTAATGACTTCTTTATTGTATTCTAAATTTGAAAAAAATGAATTAAAAGACATTTTAAATAAACATTATATTGATTACTTTAAACATGGAGCTATGGAAATAGATTTAGTTTTTAAGCAAATGGAATCTAATTTAAACACAGCCATTACAACAAGTGCTGGTAGAGTATTAGATTCTATTTCTGTAGCTTTAGGTGTTTGTCATGAAAGAACTTATGAAGGTGAAGCTTCTATGAAGTTAGAATCTTTTGCTTATAGGTCTAATAATGATAAATTAAAAATAGCACCTGAATTTATTGAAATTGATGGACTTTTAAGATTGGATACTTCACAGATTTTATATGATACATTAGATTTAGTTAAAAGAGGAGAAAATAAAAAAGACATTGCTAAAGCTGCTCAAGACTCTGTAGCTATTGGTTTGGCTAAAATGGCCTTAATAGCTGCCAATAAAAAAGATGTTAATGTAGTTGGTGCTACTGGTGGTGTTTTTTATAACGAAGCCATTTCAAAAAAAGTTAAAGAGACTGTTGAGAGAGATGGCTTTAAATTTGTTTCCCATAGAAATTCATGTGCTGGTGATGGTTCAGTATCTTTAGGTCAAGCTATTGTTGCTTCATTTAAGTTGTAGCCATTTGAATTTGATTTTAATTTATTATTTTAATTTATTATTTTAATTCATTATTTTAATTCATTATTTTTATCTTTTATTTTTTTATTTATTTTATTAATTATTCTAATAAATTTATAGATATTATCCTTTAACTGATTTTCAAATTTGGATTATAAAAACAATATTTAAAATCAAAATAAAATAATGTTTGTATAAATATTGTATACAATAAAAAATTTAAGAATAAATTAAATTTTTAATTTTTATACTTATAATTTAACCTATCATTTAATTATAAATAATTGTTGCTAGTCAATTTGCATCAATGCTGTCAACTTAAGAAAAATTTTTTCAAAATTTCATTAGTTTTATTAAAAAATTGAAATTGTTTATAAATGGACCTTTCAATTTGTAATACTTATCCTCAAATTTATATTAATAATTTCTTAACTTGACAGAATTGCTAATTTTAGGAAAAGTATTTATATTTTTATTAACAATATATTATATAATGTATTTTGACTAAATTAAAGGATTAATAGTATGCAAAAATTACCTGTAGGTATACAAACATTTTCCAAAATCCGTGAAAAAAATTATTTATATGTGGACAAAACAGAAGATATATTTAATTTAATAGAAAACGGAGAAATTTACTTTCTCTCACGCCCAAGACGATTTGGAAAGTCATTGCTAGTTAGTACATTAGAAACACTATTTTCAGCAAAAAAAGAATTATTTAAAGACTTATACATCTATGATAAATGGGATTGGGATAAAAAATACCCTGTGATTAAAATAGACTTTGGATCCATGGCCTATAAAAATTCAGAACAATTAGAAGATTCTTTATTCGATTTTTTAAATAAAACTTCAAAAAAATTCAAAATAGAACTAATAAGCAAAACTTTACCTCAAAGATTCGGAGAATTAATTGAAAATATTAATGAAAAATTCAAGCAAAAAGTTGTGATTTTAATTGATGAATATGATAAACCTATTATAGATCATATAACAAATTTTAAAATAGCTGAAGATAATAGAAAAACTTTAAATAATTTTTTTCAATCTTTAAAAGCTAATGATGAATTTTTAGAGTTTATTTTTATCACTGGAATTTCTAAGTTTTCATCTACATCTATTTTTTCAGGACTAAATAACCCTAAAGATATTACATTAAGTAAAAATTATGCTAAAATTTGTGGTTACACCCACAGAGAACTTGAAGACTATTTTAAAGAACATATTGAAAATTTAGCTAATGAAGAGCCCCTTAACTATGAAGAAACAATAGCTAAAATCGAGTATTGGTATAATGGTTACACTTGGGACGGTAAAAATAAGGTTTACAATCCTTTCTCAACATTACTGCTATTTGATGAGTGCGAATTTTCAAATTACTGGTTTAACAGTGGAACACCAACATTTCTAATAGAAACACTTAAAAAAGAAAACAACCTACAACCAATAATAGAACCTATATTTGCAACAAAAAATGATTTAGACACATTTAAAATAGAAAATATACACCCCACAACATTACTATTTCAAACAGGATACCTAACAATAAAAGAAAAAAACAAAAAACATGGATCTATTGAATACATATTAGATATTCCAAATTACGAAGTTAGGGAGTCTCTAATCAATGAACTTATTATGACCTATACAAATTTAAGTGACAGCCATTTAAAAGAACTAAAAAACAAAACATACACAAGCATTTTAAATAAAGACTCAAAAGGATTCATAGAAGTCCTAGAAAGCATATATCATAGACTATCCTATCCATTAAAAGGAGATGACGAAAAATACTACCATGGAAGCTTCTTAGTAGCCCTATATTTACTAGGAATTGACTCACAAGGAGAAGTGACAACCTATTCAGGAAGAGCAGACACAATCTTTAAACTAAAAGACAAAACAATAATCACAGAAATCAAATACTCATCAACAAAATCCACAAAAACAATAATAAAAGAAGCATTCAAACAAATAAAAGAAAAAAAATACTACACAAGATACAAAGACGAAAATCCAATCTATTTAGCACTAGCTTTCTCAAAAAACGATATAGACTGTGAATTTAGGGAAAAATTATGATAAAAAATACTTAATAATTTATTTAAGAAATCAGTTCAAGCATCTGAATCAGTTCTTTTAAAAATTTTCCAATCTAAAAATGATCTTCGCTCAGACAATGCTTGTTTACTTATAGGTGTTTCATCATCTCCAAATTTTTCATTAAAACAATCTTCAATCTCTAAAACTGTTGTTTTGCCTTTATTTCCAAGAATAGAGCAAATAACATCTTCAAAAGACATTTTACAATTACGAGTAAATTTATTTTTTTCTAAAACAAAAGTTTCTCTTTCATAACTTATTAAATTTTTCAATATCATTAAATATAATTTTAACATCTTTAAACCTCACACATCCAACTAAATTTGAATAGTTTAGGAAAAAATTAAATAAAACTATTTAAAAAATATAAATATAAATTAAAATTTATTAACACCATATTTAATAAATATATAACACATTATATGTAAATTTAAGTATTATAATATACTTCAATTAATAAAAAAGTATAATCATATAATAAAAATTAATATAAGACGATTTTAATTAAAAAAATAATAAAAAAAAGAATATTATAGCAAAAATAGAAAAATAAAGGAAAAATAGAAAATATTTCTTTAATTGACAGAATTGATTTTTTTTAATTTTTTCAATATGAAACAAAATATGTTTAAAGTTTTTATAAAGACTAAGCTTCAGTAATTTAAGATGTAAATAGATAACAATCATAAAAAAGAATAAAACATCCTTATTATCCTATTATATTAGTAATTAATTACTATAAAATTCATATTATATAAATTTAAATTTAAATAAAATATATAATTAATAAATATAGATAACTATTAATTATTAAGACAAACAACATTTTAAAAAAACTAATTTTAAAAAAATAAGAGAAAATAGACTAATAAGAAAAATAAAACCAATTTAGATAAGTATTTTAATTTGTTCGTCTTGTGGCTATATAACAAAATTTATATATGTTAAAAATTCATAAATGTTAATTATTGATTATTTAATTGTAATATAATTTTTAGATATTAATTAAAATAATATAAGTGTAACTTTATTATACTAAATTTATTGGTAACATTTTTTCAAAATCACTACATTTTCAAACAGTGTTTAAATAAAAAACAGAAGAGTATAATAAAGAACAGGAGTGATATATATGTTGAACAGTAAAAATGTGTTGAATAATAAAAAAATTCACTTTATTGGATTATTAATTATATTGGTTGTTTTTTTTAGCTTTTGCATTTCAATAGCTTCGGCAGCTAGTGATGTTTATGTTGATCCTGTAAATGGAAACGATGGTAATAGTGGTATTGCATCAAACCCATACAAAACAATTCAAACAGCACATTCTCATGTAGATGATGGAGGAACAATTCATTTATTCCCTGGAAATTATAATTCTACATCTAATGTTGGTTTAACTATTTCTAAAAATTTAAACATTACAGCATACAATCTTAGCAACCTACCTATTCTTAATGGTAACTACAACACAGTGTCAGGTTGGACAATTAATTCAAACACAAAAGTTAATTTACTTAACTTAATATTTGAAAATGGTTACTCTAACAGCAATGGGGGAGCTGTTGTTAGTAATGGGAATTTAACAATAATTAACACAACATTTAAAAACAATGTGGCAAATATGAATGGTGGGGGATTATACACTCCAGCTGGTTCTTTAACAATTGAAAACTCTACATTTATTAATAACTCTGCTAAGAATCCTAATGGTGGCTATGGTAATGGTGGTGGAGGCATTTTTAATGATGTAAGTAATGCCAATATTATTAATTCTACTTTTGATTTTAATATTGCTATTAGTAATGGTGGAGGTATCTACAATCGTGGATCACATCTACTTATTCTAAACACTAAGTTTGATAGTAATTATATTAGTAATCCAAGTTGGGGTGCTGGTGGTGGAGCCATTATGAATGATGGATATCGTACTGGTGATGGAGAGTTTTTAACTATTGTGGACTCATACTTCTATAACAACTCAGCTGCATACTATGGTGGTGCAGTATATAACTATGGATCTAATAGTCTATATGTAAAAAATTCTTCTTTCATAAACAATAATGCACTAGATCCTTCTAACTCTAATGGTGGTGCTATAAGAGATAATGGTGGTAACTTTACTGTTGTTAATTCAACTTTTTACAACAATAGTGCTGCTCATGGTGGTGCAATTCATACTACAGGTGAGACATATATAAATGGCACTGACTTTGAAAATAATACTGCACATTCCACTGATGGAACTGGTGGAGGTGCATTATATATTGGTGGATATGGAAATGTTGTAATTAATTATAATAGGTTTTATCATAACAATGGTACTATTGATACATCTAATGCATATCAAATTTTTTCAGAAAGTACATCTATAAACATTAATCTTAATTGGTGGGGTAATGGAACTACTGCTAGTAACTATGCAGTTGTAGCTTCTTGGGGTTCAACATTTGTTCCTAGCAACTATGTAATGGTTAATGTGGTTCCAGTTAGCACAGATGGTGTAGTTTACAGAATATATTTAAGCAATTCTTCTGCAATTTTTGATTACACTAAGTTACCTTTATTTTTCTTAAAATTAAACAACACAGCTGTCAATCCTGCTAATGATACATTTGATGCAAGAGAAAATGGTAAAGTTATTACAATATCTGGTGATACTTTATTTAAGGTTGATGATTGGGGTAATGATTTTGCTCCTCCTTTACAGGTTCATGATGTTTATGTAAACTCAACTGGTGGTAGTGATACTGGTTCAGCTGCAGGTCATAGTTGGGATAATCCACTTAAAACAATAGCTAGGGCATTAGACTTAGTTGAAGATGGTGGAGTAATACATCTTGCAGGTGGAGGAAATGTTTACCATGTTACAGGAAGCTTTGTTCCATTATATATTAATAGAAGTGTGACAATTCAAGGATATACTGTAGCTGTAAACACCGCTAATTCTCCTTGGAATGGAAATGGGTCTGGATCTTTTTCTAGTGGTTTGGTTACTATAAATGCTCAAGGAAATTCAAGTATATTTTATATTTATCCAAATGTCAATGTTACAATGAACAATATTACATTTATTAACTCTAATAATTCTACTTATGGTGCAATTTATCTTAATGATTCAAATTTAACAATAGCTAATTCTAATTTTTTTAATAACACTGGATTTAATGGTGGAGCAATATACACTACACTAAACAGTAATCTTTTTTTACTAAATGACAATTTTTCTAATAATTCTGTATCTGGCAGTGGTGGAGCCATTTATGCCAATGGATTTGTAAATATTACTAATTCTATTTTTAGAAATGATTCTGCAGTTAGTGGTGGAGCAATTTTCTTAAATAGTCATAGCTCAACTTCAATTAAAAATACTGACTTTAATAACAACAATGCATCTATTAGTGGTGGAGCAATTTTATCTAACTCTACAGATCTTTATCTTGAAAATATAAATTTCAACAACAATTCATTTAATAGTCCTAACATATATGGAGGAGCAATAGCTGTTTTTAATGTGACTAATTTAACAGTTGTAAACTCTAAATTTAACAACAACACAGCATTTAAAGGAGGAGCTATTTATGTTGATAATTCTTCAATCTTTGTAATGAATATTAACAATCCTGTTTTATTTGTTAATAACACTGGAGCCTATGGTTCTGCAATTTATCTTAATAATTCAAATGGTCAAATCCAATCATCTAATTTTTCATCAAATAATGCTACAGTATCTGGTGCAATTTATTTAAATTTATCAAGTTTGAATCTAAATTCATCAAACTTTAACTCAAATAATGCTGGTGGTAGTGGAGTAGGTGATGGTGGAGCCGTATATTCAATTAATTCAAATATCACAGCTTTTAGTAACAATTACATAAACAATTCTGCAAGTTCAGGAGCTTCAATTTATTTAAATGAATCAATTTACATTGGTGCTTTTGATAACTTTAAAAATAATACAGGAGATTTATCTGGTGGAGCTATTTATGCAATTGATTATTCTAACCTAACAATTTCAAATTCTAGCTTTGATAACAATTCTGTTAGTGGATTAAGTGGAGATAGTTATGGTGGAGCAATATATGCTTCATCATATTCAACAGTTAATATTTTATATACTTCATTTAATAGAAATTATGCTAACTCTTCATCTAGTGCTTTTGGAGGGGCTATTTATTTTAATATTTCAAGCATTACATTGAATCACACAAATTTAACTAACAGCCAAGCTAAAAATTCTGGTGGAGCTATTTATGGTAATGGTGGAGACCTCGGAGCAAACATGACTCTATTTGAAATGGTCTTTATGAATAATTTAGCAGGAGATAATGGTGGAGCTATTTCAGCAAATAATAATCTAAGCATAAATCTTTATAGTACCTTATTTAGAAATAACACTGCTAACAACAATGGTGGTGCAATATCATTAAATCAATCCAATGGATATATAGTGCGTTCAACTTTTTTAAATAACACTGTTAACAACAATGGTGGTGCAATTTCACTTGTACTTAACTCTACTTTGAATTTAAATGGATCTAATTTTGTTAATAACACAGGACTTTTAGGTGGAGCAGTTTATATAGATGGTGATAATAATCATGCTACCATTAACTACAACCGTTTTTACCATAATAATGGAACTACAACTACCTCAGCCCAGTATCAAATATATTATCTTAACTCAAGTTCTACAGTTTTAAATGCAAATCTTAATTGGTGGGGAAATGCAACTAATAATGGAAATTATGCTGTTATTGGAGTTAACAACTCTGTGGGGCATGTTTATCCAGATAACTTTGTTAAAGTAGATGTAGTTAATCTTACTACTAATACTGGAGAACATTTATATATAATTTTCTTAAATGATTCATCAATTGATTTTGATCCATCTCTTTTGGATCTTTTCTATGCAACTTTTAATCAATCACTTGAAGGTATAACTCCTGGTATTGATCCTTCTTTTGAGACATCAATTTCTCTTGATGCAAGAATAACTAATAGAACCCTCTATACTACTAATGCAACAAAAATTTGGGTAGATGATTGGACAAAAATTTTATCTGGAGTATTTACTCCTTTAGACTATGTTTATGTTAATGCAGATTATGGAGACGATAGCAACACTGGTACTACTTGGTCTAATGCACTTAAAACAATAGCTACAGCTCTTTCAAAAGTTAAAACTGGAGGAACAATACATGTTGCTGGTGCTTCATATAACTACAATACAAGTGGAGCAAATGTAAATATTTTAATTAGCCAAAACCTAACAATTTTAGGTCACACTGAAGGTGTTGATACAACTACTAATGATAGTTATAATGGTGCTATAAATGCTGATGGTAATGGAAGTTTTGCTGCAGGACCAGTTTTTATTGATGGTAAAAACACTGACCAAATTTTTTCAATTATAAATGCCAATGTATCTTTAGTTAATTTAACTTTTGTTAATGGTTTTAACAGAAATAATGGTCAATATGGTTATGGTGGTGCATTAAATACAAGAAACTCAACAGTCAATATTACAAACTGTGCATTTGAAAATAACACAGTCAATGGTAATGATCCTAAGGGAGGAGCAGTTTATATAAGTCCAAATTCAAGTGTAAATTTCTTAGGAAATATAACTTTTATTAACAACACTGCTCATTTTGGCGGGGCTATTTATTATGAAGGTTCAAAAAATTTAATTCTTGCAAATGCTACATTTATGAACAACACTGCTACTAGAGGAGGAAGTGGTGGAGGAATTTACAATACAAAAGCCAATTTAACTTTATTAAATTGTAGTTTTTCATACAATACAGCTTCAGGAATTGATCCAGGTGATGGTGGAGGAGCTATTTGGAATAATCAAAATAATACAAATATTACTGACTGTAAATTTATAAATAACTCTGTAAATAATTCTGGAGGGGCAATTTACAATGGTAATCCTTCTACAAATACTGTGGGACTTAAAATAACAAATTCATTATTTATAAATAACTCTGCTTCAAATGGTGGGGCAGTTTATGATGATGGAGGAAGGAATTTATCAATTATTAACTCTAATTTCACTTCAAATTCAGCAAATAATAGCCTTAACTCAAGAGGTGGAGCCATTCTTATGAATAATGGGCAATTTTCAAATATTACTGATTGTAACTTTGATAATAACTCTGCTAGAAGTGCTGGAGGAGCAATTTTTACAACTGGAGCAAATATAACATTTTTAAGACTGAATTTTAATAATAACTCAGGAAATGTTGGTGGTGGGATTTTTAATGGAGCTAATCAAAATATACATGTTTTAGATTCAGTGTTTATAAATAACTCTGCAAAAGATTCTAATGGTGGTGGAATTTATAACAATGGTGGAAATGATTTTATTGTAAGAAATTCTAACTTTAGTGATAACCGTGCAGTAACTGCTGGTGGTGGAATTTATAACAATGGTGGAAACAATTTTGCAGTAAGAAACTCTAACTTTGCTAATAACAGTGCAGTAACTGCTGGTGGTGGAATTTATAACAATGGAACCAGTACAACTGGATATGGTCTTATAATTTATTTAAATAATTTTAACAATAACCATGCTCAGTATGGTGGTGCAATAGCAAATAGGGCTGATAATGCTACAATCACCAACTCTAGCTTTACTTACAACAATGCTAGTTATGGAGGAGGAGTATATAACTATCGTGTCAATGGTTTAAATATAAGCAATTCTACATTTTTATCTAACTTTGTAACTGTTGATGGTGGTGCAATATACATTAGCTTATTATCAGCAGGGTTAAATTCACCACAGGCAAAAGGTTTAATAATTCAATATTCTTTATTTGATAACAACACAGCACCTTTATATGGTGGAGCAATATTTACAAATATTAATCTAAATATATCTTTATCAAATTTTTCAAATAACAATGGATCTGAATTTGGTGGAGCAATTTATAATAATGCTTCATTATTTGCTAATTTAAGTATTTTTGATAACAATAATGCTTTAAGTGGTGGAGCCATCTATAGTGATATTCAATCTAGTACATTGGTAGTTGATTCTAATTTTACAAATAACAATGCCACTGGCTGTAATGCAATTGGAATTAACAATGGAACTGGTGGAGGAGCTATTTTTACTTACTTCTACTCAAATCTTACAATATCTACTTCTAATTTTATTAAGAATACTGGAGACTATGGTGGAGCTATTTGGGCTTCTATTGGGGCTAATGTAAGTATTTTAAATTCTAACTTAAATAATAACTCTGCTCTTTCCTTTGGTGGAGCTTTAAGGGGAAGAGATTTCACATTATTTACAAACAATACCAATTTTTCATATAACACTGCTCAAATAGGGGGAGCAATTTTCTCAACTACTTCTGGGTCATCTTCAAATCTCTACATTAATTGGACAAACTTTATAAATAATTCAGTAAGTCAAGATGGTGGAGCTATTTATGTAAATTCAAGTTCAAATCTCCAAGGATTTTCATCTAACTATGTAAATAATACTGCTGATAATAAGGGTGGTGCCGTATTCTTCAATGGAGGTTTTAATTTCCTAAATCTTAATAGATTCTATCATAACAATATATCCCTAGATAATCAGCCACAGGTTTATGTTAACCTTGGTTATCTTAATGTAAATATGAATTGGTGGGGTCATAATATTACAGAACTAAACTATGCTGTTATTGGTTATGATAACTCATCTCCAAGTCAAATTTCCTTTGATAATCATATAGAAGTAAATGTTAACCCATTGATTAATGCTAATGGTAAATTTAACTATACAATAAGATTAAATGATTCTAATGAGAATAGTACAACTACAAACATTGTTGATTTTGATCCAACACTTCTTCCTTTATTCTACTTAAATACCACTCCTGAAGATGAAAATTCTGAAGACCATTTTGATGCAAGAGTAAATCAAACAGTTACCTTTGATAGTCCAGGATTTAAAACATTCCAAGTTGATGATTGGATTGTTACAGTCTCAGTTGATAGCCATCTGTATGTAAATTCTTCAAGAACTCAAGGTAACCACACTGGAAAAAACTGGGAGAATGCATTTATGAACCTTTCAGATGCCTTAAAGATAATAGTTGATTTAATTCTTGCCAATGTGACAATTCATATAGCAGGTAATGGAACAGGTGTAGGGGAAGGTGGAGCAGTTCCTTACAGTATTAATGGAATTAATACGGGTCTTACAATGAACAACACCTACGATAATTTAATAATTAGTGGTGAATATGGTAGCCCAATATTTGATGGTAAAAATCTCTACCAAATATGGAACATCTCTGCCAATAACATCACAATAGCTAATATCACATTTATAAATGGTATTGGAAGCAGTGGAGGAGCTATTTACAACACTGGCAACAACACTAAAATTAAAAACTCTAGTTTTGTTGCTAATACTGCAAACGATACTGCTAATGGTGGTGCTATTTTTAATCAAAATGGTATAAACTTCAATGTGGTTAATTCTAGTTTTATTAATAATACTGCTAATGGTGGTGGTGCTATTTTTAATCAAAATGGTACTAACTTCAGTGTGAGTGGTTCTAGTTTTATTAATAATAATGCTACTAGTGGTGGTGCTATTTTTAATCAAGATGGTACTAACTTCAGTGTGAATGGTTCTACTTTTATTAATAATACTGCTAGTGATGCTGGTGGTGCTATTGTTAGTAGTGGTATATCTTTGATCCTTTACTCTAACTTTACTTCTAACAATGCTAATAATTTTGCTGGAGCTATATGGGTTGGGAATTATACAAATATTAGTTATTCTAATTTTTTACTTAACAATGCCACTATGGGTGGAGCTATTGAGGGAGAATATTCTATAGATATTAGTTATTCTAATTTTAACAATAATACTGCCATTCTTGGTGCAGCTGTTCATGGTGCAAAACCATTTAATGTGAGTTACTGTAACTTCACTTATAATGATGCTGAAATGGGTACTGTATCAACTGAAAATCTAAGTGGGTTGAATATAGATTATTCTAATTTTATAAATAACACTGCAGGTATTGCAGGAATAATTGATGATGCTAATTTAAATATTAATCATAACAACTTTACTAACAATAGTGTTGTCTTACAGTTTGGTGGTTTAGGTGCTTATGGACCACTTTATATGGCTCTTACAATAAATGGTTTAAATAGCTCTAATAACTTTAACAACAACACTTTAATTTTCCAGATTGCAGGTGATGGATTAAATATTACAATTTTAGATTCATTTAATCAAACAGGAAATAAAAATTTAATAGAATTTTCAGGCTTTGCTAATGCATCTGTTACTGGTTTAACTTTTCTTGAAAATTCAACTAATCATTATCTTAAAGATTCTATAGTTTCTGGTTATGAAACTGGTATTATTTTAGACAATACATCTTCTAATATTGTAATTAACAATACAAATATAACTTATAATAGTATAGGAGTCTATATAAATTCTATATTAGCAAACTACATTTACAGTTCTAATATTATAAACAACACTTATGGTATTAGAACAGCCACTGATGCCTCAAATATGGTTATTAACTACAATAGATTTGTAAATAATTCTTTATACTCTCTTGATGCTGTGGGTTCTACTAACTTTGATGCTAATTTGAATTGGTGGAGTCAGAATAATATAAGTGGTTTATACTCAGGAGTTACAATAAACAATTATTATGTAATGAAAAATTATTTAAATGGTGTTAATGGTAGTATTTACAATGTTACTCAAAATTATCCATTGTACACTAATGCTAATTTATCTTACAACTTCACTTTAAATGATTCAAATGTAAGTAATAATCCTTTACTTTTACCTTACTTTGTGGCTAATGTTACCTTTGGTCATTCTAATGGAACAGAAGAGCAAGGATACTATGGCGATGCAAGAGTTAGTAATGCTTCATTTAATACTACTTTAACTCATTTAAATTATACTGCATATATTAAATCTGGTGGAGACAATGAAGACCCTATCTATCGCATTAATGCTTACAGTGAATTTAATTTAACTGTAAATAAAACAGCAAATATTAATGGATTAAGCACAAACAATGGAACTGTTTTAAACAATCAAGTTTTCAACTACACTATAAATGTAACAAATAATGGCTCTGGAGATGCATATGATTTAAATATCACAGATTTGCTTGATTACAGCTATTTAGAATTGTTGGAAGTTATTGTTACAAGTGGAACATACAACAACCTTACTGGTGTTTGGGAGCTAAATCTTACAGCTGGTGAATCTGCCCTTTTAACTCTTGTAGTTAGAGCAAATAACTCAGGATTTGTCATTAACAATGCTAATGTAACAACTCTTGATAACAACACAGGTGATAATTTATCTCAAGCAAATATTACTATATTAGCTGCTGTTAATTTATCTGTTGTTAAGGTTGCTAATGTGACTGGTGTTTTGAATGGTCAGTTGGTTAGTTTCACTATTACTGTTACTAACCATGGTCCCGATAATGCAAGTAGTGTGAATATTACTGAAGTCTTTGGATCAGACTTACTTTATATTTCAGGCTCTAACACCACTAATACCGGTTATTATAATGAAACTAACCATGTTTGGTATGTGGGTAATATTTCTAATGGTACAACTGTGACTTTAAACATTGTATTCCGTGTTAGTGGTACAGGTAATATTAGTAACAATTTAACTGTTAATAGTAGTGAAAACAATACTGGTAATACTACAGTAAATGAGACTTTAAATTCAAGTAAAGCAATTAATTTGACTGTTGTTAAGGTTGCTAATGTGACTGGTGTTTTGAATGGTCAGTTGGTTAGTTTCACTATTACTGTTACTAACCATGGTCCCGATAATGCAAGTAGTGTGAATATTACTGAAGTCTTTGGACCAGACTTACTTTATATTTCAGGCTCTAACACCACTAATACCGGCTACTATAATGAAACTAACCATGTTTGGTATGTAGGCAACATTTCTAATGGTACAACTGTGACTTTAAACATTGTATTCCGTGTTAATGGTACAGGCAATATCAGTAATAACTTAACTGTTAATAGTAGTGAAAACAATACTGGTAATACTACAGTAAATGAGACTTTAAATTCAAGTAAAGCAATTAATTTGACTGTTGTTAAGGTTGCTAATGTGACTGGTGTTTTGAATGGTCAGTTGGTTAATTTCACTATTACTGTTACTAACCATGGTCCTGATAATGCAAGTAGTGTGAATATTACTGAAGTCTTTGGACCAGACTTAATTTACATTTCAGGCTCTAACACCACTAACACTGGCTACTATAATGAAACTAACCATGTTTGGTATGTGGGTAATATTTCTAATGGTACAACTGTGACTTTAAACATTGTATTCCGTGTTAGTGGTACAGGTAATATTAGTAACAATTTAACTGTTAATAGTAGTGAAAACAATACTGGTA
>NZ_LWMV01000174.1 GCF_001639295.1 Methanobrevibacter curvatus
ATATAGAACTTTTTTTTTTTTTTTTTTTTTTTAAATGTTTTGTATTAAAATAAAAGTTTTAATAATTAAAAATACAAATCATTATGTATAAAATTTATAAATATTAATTATTTAAAATTAGTAATTATAAAATTTAAATTATTACCATTTTATGTTGCTTTGGCAATTAACTACAGTCAACTTAAAAAATATAATTCCTTAAATTGCTTTTTAAGGAATTAATTATCTAACAATAAGAAAATGAAAAGGAATTTAAATGTATAAAGATGAAATGATCCACTTACACCAATTTTTAGTATATGTGCTAAAATATTTGGAAACTAATAAAAATATGCAAGCGTCATGTAAGGAATATATATCGTTAAATATAAGTCCCCACCACATACATAGAACAAAGGCAGATCATAAAGGTGCGATATTTGTTTTATCTAACACTATAACAGAAGTAATAAACAAAGATAAAAATTACACTATACCTGAAAACCCATCTAACTCATTAGAATACATTACAAAAAAATCAAAAGATGAATTAAAAGTTGTTTTAAAATAATTTAAATATTAACTGTAAAAAATAAGAATACTGCTTTAATTCACAAATTTTATATAATTTGTTAATAGAAAACTAAAGCTTTTAAGAAAAAAATAATGACTAGAACTACTTTTAGCTGTCATGCTTGAATCATTTATTACTTCAGTGATAGTTACAAGAAGAATTAGTGGAGTTCTAAACCTTTCAACTTTATTTTTTAAAGAGCTAATTTCTCTTTCTAGTTTAATTTTATTGTTTTCAGTAAATGTTTTATCTTTTTCTAATTTCCTTACTTTCCATGTCAAAATTCTTTCTGTTTTAACAGTCTCTTCTTTAAGAATTTTGATTTTAGTTTTCAAATCATTTTTTTTTTTTTTTTTTTTTTTTTAATAATGAATATATTTTTCTAAATTTTCTAATTAAGATATACTCCTTTTATTTATATAAAAACTAATGTTTAAATTTTTTGGCAATATAATCCTTTATTTTAATAATTATATATCTTAATAAATTTTAAGTTGTTTTTTAGATTAAATCCTATGGTTTTAAGCAAAATTAAAACAATATTCTGATTTTTTTTATTAAAAAAATATGGATGTTTATAATTTAACTTGCAATACCTTTATTTTTTTAGATGAAAGTATAAGGATTATAATAATTCTTAGTTTCCATGTGGGTAAGTGTTTTTTATAATAAACAACTCTGATTATTAAAAATAAATTATAATTATATCTATAGTTCTATTTTTTTATAAGTGAATATTATTAATCTATATTAATTTAATTATTTAAGTAATTTTATTAGTTAATATTTTATTTTCATTTGTTTTAGCCTATTTTAAACTTATTTTAACTTATTTTAACTTGCTTTAATTTATTTTAATTTATTTAAATATTTTATGAATATTTGATAATAATCAAATTATTAATTTATAAATTAAAATAATAAATAACTCACGATTCATTTGAATTAATCAATAAAACACTATATTTTGTGTAATTTTAGAAATTATAATTACATCATAGGATTTTACAACAAAAAAGTAATATACTTCTACATAAATGCGAAAAACCTAAACTCTAGTATTTTTTTCTTTTAATGTTAATCAAATTTTTGCAAGAAATTTAGAAATAAAATTATCCATTTTACTTAGTCTTTGGCTATAGCATTAAAATAATTTATCATCGAAATACTTAAGTACTTGATAATATAATAATATACTTGAGGATATATTTATATACTTGATAATATAATAATATACTTGAGGATATATTTATATACTTTAGAATATATTTATATACTTGATAATATAATAATATACTTGTTAAAATATTAAATACTTTATTCAATAATTAACCTTGGATTAAAAGGAAGTAGAAAATTATGGATGAAAAAAAGAAAAAATTAGCATCGCAATTTATGGAATTAGCACATATATATCGTCATTTAGCTAGACATCACAGACATCATCATAAAATTAAAGGTATTGATCCACATAAAGGTCAGGGAAGGGTGATTTCTCTTTTAAAAATCCAGCCAGAAATAATGCAAAAAGAACTTGGATATTTACTGGATATAAGTACACAAGCATTGGCGGAGATTCTTAATAAACTTGAAAAAAAAGGATATATTACTCGTGAGCAATCAGAAAAAGATCGTCGTTCATTTGTTATAAAATTAACAGATTCAGGTCGAGAAGCAGTTCCAGAAGAAAATTATAAAAGAAATTATAATTATATAGAAGAATCTTTTGATTGTTTAGATGATGAAGAGCAAGAAAATCTCATAAATTATTTAGATAAAATTATTGAAAATATTGAAAATGAAACAGATGGGAATGATTTTATCAAATTTTTTAGAGAAAGATTTTTTGCAAAACATAAAAATATGCATAATTTATTTAGAGATTTTTAGCTTAATTATCCTAAAATATTTGTTGGAGGTATATAAATGTCAAATAATGTAATAGAAGTAAAAAATTTAGTTAAGCGTTATAAAGGCACTAAAAAATTATCAATTGATGATATATCATTTTCAGTTAAAAAAAATGAATTTTTTGCTTTTTTAGGTCCTAATGGTGCTGGAAAGACTACAACTATTTCAATTCTTACTACCACTCTAGGAAAAACATCAGGAGAAGTGAAAATTGCAGGTTTAGATATAAATAAACATGATAGAGCAATCAGGAAAAAAATAGGTATTATCTTTCAAAAACCTAGTCTTGATATTCAACTTACGGCTGAGGAAAACATTCGGTTTCATGCATGTATTTATGGTGTGTTTAACTATATGCCTACTTTTAAATTAATGCCGAAAGCATATCGTGACAAAGTAATGGAGCTTACAAAAGTAGTAGGTATTGATTCTGATGCACTGTTTAAATCTGTAAAGAAGCTATCTGGAGGAATGCAAAGAAAACTTGAAATTGTACGTAGTTTAATTCACACACCTGAAGTTTTATTCCTTGATGAACCAACCCAAGGTTTAGATGCAGAAAGTCGTAGGAGCTTATGGAAATATATTGATAAGGTTAGGAAGCAATTAGGTACTACTATTTTTCTTACAACACATTATATTGATGAAGCTGAAAATGCTGACAATGTTTGTATTATCAATAATGGTAAAATTGCTGCTTGCTCTTCTCCAGAAAAACTTAAAGAAAGCCTTCTTAAGCAAGAATTGATTCTGGATGCAAAGAATCGCGATGGACTAATAGCTGAGTTATCTTCATTAAATTTACATTTTACTGTAAATAAACATATAATAGTCCCATATAATAAATCACCGCAAAAAATCTTAGCACAATTAAAAACAGAGTTAAGTGTACTTAAAATCCATGAACCAACATTAGAAGATGCATATATAGAATTTTTAAAGAAAAATAATAAAATGGAGGCATGAAAATGAATAAAACTTCAACTTATAGAAAATCAGATATTTTAAGAGAATTAAATTCTATTATCGCTGTAGCCGCAAGAGATATTATAATATTTTTCAAATCTCCTGGTATGATGATAATGAGTATTGTCATGCCACTGATAATGATGGGCATGATAGGTGGAAATATGATGGGTATACCAGGAGGTGAGAGTCTTGGTGAGTTTATGCTTGTGGGAATGCTTGTAAGTATGTTACTAATGGTGACAATTATGGGGATGGCATCACTTGTAGATGACCATGAAACAGATTTCACTCAAGAAATGTTAGTATCGCCAATGTCACGTTATTCACTTGTTATAGGAAAAATTATAGGATCTACCTTTGTAGCTATAATTAGCATGATAGGAACACTCATTATTGGATTAGTTATGAATATAGTCCTTTCAATTGACCAATTATTATTAATTCTACTACTTTCACCACTAATATGCTTTGTAGGCGGTGCTGTGTCAATGATTTTAATGGGATTAATAAAAAGTAAAAAAACAGCAAATTTTGCAATGATGATAATAACAATGCCCCAAATGTTTTTATCTGGAGCAATTATTCCTATTAATGATTCAAATTTATTATTGCTTGTTTTAAGTCGTATCATGCCTATGACATACTGTGTAGATTTAGTAAGGGGTGTTACAGGCATTCAACCACCAATGTTTAGTCCATTAACTAACTTTGCGGCGATTATTCTCTTAACATTTGTCTGTTTGGTAATAGGAACAGTTTTATTCGCAAGATCTGAAAAAAATAGATAATATTTAAATAATAATTTATTTAAACATTAATTTACTTAAACAATAATTTATTTAAATAATAATTTATTTAGATAATACTTTATTTAAATAATACTTTATTTCATGAGTAATCCATCTATAAATAACTTAATTGCTTGGGATAATTAAGAATTTTAACTTTTTTTATTCCTTTTTAGCTTTTTTATTTAAGTAAGACATTGATTTAAATCCACATTTCTTTAAAAAAGACTGTTTTCACTATGTTTCAACAAGTTTTTCCATTTTTTTTGCCTATGTTTATAAAATAATATTGCCCATAAATATACAAATGGGGTGTAATTTCCTGCTTTTAATTCAATTTCATCTGTATAAGCAGTTTTACTGCCATTTAGCTTTTTTAATGTTATTTTGTGATTCCACACTTTAACACATTTATTACATTCATTAGTAAGTATTTCGTTTTTGCTAAACTTAATTACTTTTATCGTGTGTGTCCCCATTGATATAATTCCAAATATTTTTAATTTAAAGCTTTTTACCTTACCAACATTCCATATCTTATTTTCAGGATTTTCAGATACAAATGAAGCATAAGGAGAACTAATATATTGTAAAGTCTTCACTTCTTGAAGTTTTTTAAATATTTCATTTATATGTGCAGGAAATATTGAATGAATTTTTAAAATCATATTATTTATCCTTGTTTAAGTATTAATTATTATATTTCATATTTAGTTTATATTTAATTTATCTTTCTATTTGAGTTTTAAGTGAAATCATAAAATTGTAAAAAATGTGAATGTCAATTTTCGTGGAACTTTTTTCAGTTTGCTTATATTTAATAATGAAAAAATTTATATATTTTATAAACAATAAATTAAATATCATTTAAGGTGGTATGATGAAAAGAAAAGATTTAAAAAATAACAAAAATCATAGTAACAAAAGAGTTAAATTTTTAATAGCTATTTTATTAATTTTTATTTTTGCAATAGCTATTGCAGGGGTAGTTATTTTGAACAATGATCATCAGAGTATCAACAAAACTAATAATATCAATAATACTAAAAATACTTCATTAGTTACTAATAATACAACTAATGGTCCAAAACAAGGCTATTCATTAGTTACTTTAGCCGGATTAAATTTTTATGCTCCTGATAATTACTTAACAAATTATAATAAAGGAGATTATTTTGATGCCTTCCTGGGCTGTAAGGATTATGAAAAAACTCTTAATTCTGATGATAGTTTTGAAAGTTCATTCATAAATTCAAGTTACCTTATTTTTATAGATCCTAAAACTAAAAAAATACTTGAAAAAAGAGATGGAGAAACATTTTACAATTATGTTACTGTAAAATCTTCTAAAATAAGCATATATCCTAATCAAGATTATATACATAATCTTGAAAATTTAGGTATTTTTGAAAATAAATATAATAAAAATAAGACTATTGAAGAAAAAACAATTAATGGACATATATATAAAATATTGAAGACAGGAAAAGGTTTTTTTTCTCAAGATATGGGTGAAAATGAGACTTATGTTTATTTTGAAATCGGAGATAAAAGCATAGAACTTGAATTTACAGGAGTTCCAATTGACAAATATCTTATTGGAAGCTTTTTTGATTTAAATTAAGTTTTAAATCATTTTTTCATCTATTTTCTAATTATTTTCTCTATTTTAATATAACTAATATATGCAAAACATTATTTTTTGGAAAAAATTTAATATTCTTAATTTTAACTAAATTAAAACATGTTTTAAAATAAAAAGTTAAATTTACTAAATAGTGTAATAAACTATATGCTTTATGAGTTAAGTATTGTATTTGAAACTATTCACATACATAAATATAAAAATGGCATTGTCAAAAACTTAGTTGATTTCAAATTTATTTTTTACTAATTTTCCTATTTCTTTTTTTTATGCTTATTTTCTTCTTTAAGTCATTTTAAGCCTTTATTTTTTTTATTACTTTTTTCTGTTTTTTTATGTTTCAGCTAAGTTTTTTACACTGAAAAAATTTTCTTTTAAAATTCTTTGTTTCTTATAATTCTTTTGTATATATTTTCTTTTTTTGTTTTATTTGTTATTATTTTTTTGTTTTCTTTTTTATTATCTAAAAGCTTATATATGAGTAATTATATATTATATAATATGATTTTTGTTAAATCCGTTACTACAAATTCTAGTTTGGACAATAATCAGGTAAGTATTGATTATTTTAGTGATAACTTGTTGGATTGTGGAGATCATGTTAGGGCTAAATTGGGAATTAGTTTAAATGCGAGTAAAAAGCTTAAAATGTATCAAAAAAATGTATTACACATTTAGCTATGAGGTATAAATGCTGTCCTAATTGTGGAAGTAGAGATGTATCATTATATGGTACTAAGAATAGAGAACTAATATTTTCAGATAGGGGTAAAGAAACATTTAAAATTCAGAAATATATTTGCAATAAGAAATGTAATGGTGGAAAAAGCTTTTATTTCTCTACTAATATTGATGATATTGTTGAACCGAACTCTAATTATGTAAAAAAGTTCAAAAAAGAGGCTGTTGAATTATATGCTGAAGCCCTTGTTTCTACTCGATCCAGTGCTAATATAATGAATTCTGAGAATAATATACATGTATCTCACCAATCAATCCAAAACTGGATACTAGAAATGCCAGAACACCCTAAAGCAGAACCTATGACACTTTCAGGGTATTATGCCTTCGATGCACAATGGGTAAAAACCAACGGAAAATGGAGCTTTAGATTATTATTAGCTGATATAAAGACAGAACTAATAATAAGAAGCAAAACATATACAGAAGAAAACGAAAAGAATATAAACAAATTTATAAGTAAAACACTGATTAACCAAAAGAAAATAGCCATAACAACAGATTTAAAAACAGAATATAAACCTATAGTAGAAAAATTAGGATTTAAACACTAATGGTGCCTATTCCACACAAGAAAATCATTTAAAAATGCATTCAAAGAATACAAAAAGAAAAACAAAGTACCACCTTACGAAAAAAACCTTGTAAACTAATACATTGAGAAACTCATGCTAATGTTTAATCAACCATCCTACGATGAAGCAACAAAATCTTTAAACTGGTTTATAAAAGAATTTGGCAACCTTCCAAACTTTATTCAAAACCAATTACAAAAAAAAGTAATTCCCTATTTTAAAACTTTCACACTCCATTTAACAGACGATAATGTACCAAAAACAAGCAATCTCTGTGAAAACATGTTTAGAAAAACAAATCCTAAACACAATAAACGCAGAACTAAAGTTATTAAAGGAATTGATATCCGTTGCAGGTTGAGAGAAAGAAAATGGAATGAAAGAAAATTGAAAAAAAATCAGCGAAGTTCTTGAAAATGCCATAAAAATTTTAATAATGAAAGTTTAAATACTATAAAGATAAATGTATAATTAAATCAACTAAAATAGTAGAATGTTTTATATAAGACGAAACTAATAGTGTAAGGATAAAATAAAAAGATAAACTTCTCAAATGATGAAATAATTAAATGTTTAACTTAAGAAAATTAAGTATTATGAAAACAAAAATCTAAAATATTCTCTTTATTTTATGTTTATGTTTACTAAGTATTAAACTAAAATATTCTAATTAATCAAGATTAATTTCATTATATGATTATTAAACTTCGATTTTATACTTATAAATTTTTTAATGGAGGTAATATACTATGTTAAATAAAATTCAAAAATTTTTAGCAATATTCTTGATTTTATTTGTTATAGCTATTGTTATATCTAATGTATCTTTTGCAGCTACAGACGCTTTTAATTTTAAAAAAACTAGTGGTTTTACAACTGAAAATAATTATAAAGGAATAGCTTCTGATTTAAAAATTAAAACATTTACTAGTGATAAAGATTTGGTAAATGGAAACTATTTTAAAAATAACAAGATGTCATATACTTTTTCTACTAAAAAGAAAAATTACAAGATAAAAACTATATCAGTTCTCTATGAATACTATGACACAAAGTCAGATAGAATTAAGAGGACTACGAAAGTTTATAATGGAAAAAATAAGAAAACTCTAACTATTAATATTCCACAATATCATAAAAATGTGTTTTATTATCATCATAGGGTTTTAAAGTATACAATTAATTATTCAAATTATAAAAAAGAGTCAAATAAAAAATTTTTTTCATCTCAAGTATTAAAGCATGAAAGTAGAATTTTTAAAGGTAAAAAAACCACGATTACAAGGTTTTATAAAGTTTCCCGATTAGATATAGTCGGTGATATTAAATATACCATTAAAGCTAATAAAAAAAATGCTAAAATTAAGAAAATATATTTGACATTTAGATATTCTAATAATTTTAACTTTTATGGTCCTCATAGTACGAAGTTTAAGCTTAAAACAATAACAATAAATGGTAAAGGTAAAAATAGAATAGTTAAGAACATTTCAAACCAATACGATTTTTATTCTGCTAAAATAAAATATTAACGAGTAAAAACATTTAATCTTATGGATTAGGTCTTTGAAAATCTTATTTACATGTCCACAATCTAATGTAAACTTTACCTCTTTATTGCTTATTATTTAAACTTTTAACAATGAGTATTAAAAAAAGAGTCTATGTGCAATTTCAAGTGTAAAATTTTGCACATATACATTCATAACCTCAAATTTTTGGGACAACTACTTTAAATTATAAAATAATGAAAATAGTCATTAACAATAGTAATAAGTGAATAAATGGCATTCCTGTTCTTTTCATCTCACTAAAAGCAAGATTTTTATTTGAAAAATTATCCTCTAATAAATATGTTTTATTAGGAAATATTTTAGACCTCTGATATATAAGAACTCCAAGAACTTCATTGAAATTATTTAAATGTGGTTGGGTCGAATTCAATACTGTATGTCTACCTGGATCAGGCACAAAATGGATATGTGGTGGACTATTATAATGTGGAGGCATATAATATTCTAAAGAAGCCGAAATCGGATCTAAGCCAATTGTTTCATTATTAATTAATAATTCTGATTCATTGAATAATGCTTTGAAATTCACTAAACCATCCATTTGACTAAAAGAAAGTCTTCCTCTACCATTTTCATCAGTTAAAACCGATAATTTTTCATTTCCATAAAAAATATATATAAGTTTATTTGGAAGAGGAATAAGCTCAGAACCATTTTTATAATAAAGTAAAACCTCTATTAAATATGGTGAACTGCCACAGATAACTACAGCTGTGGATTTACTAATAGAAATTTCTAAAATAAGCTTTTCAGATTCACTACGTTTTTTAGAAATCCAACCAATAAGGTGTATCATGCTAGAATTCCGTATATTGTTCGTAGAATTATTTTTAATTTCTATATTTTCATTATATTGTTTAGATTCTCCATTAGTTGAATTAGATGAAGAGTTGTTAAAATTAATATTATCATAGCTATTAATACTATTACTGACATTGGTTTCAATTATTTCTCCATAGGAGATATCAGATAAAGCTAAAGAAGAAATAACCACTATAAATAGTAATAATATAAAATAACTTTTTCTTTGAAAAATTTGATTATTCATTTTCACACCTTTTTTGTATAAGATATTTAATCAAAATTATATTATAATCCTAAATTAGGTTATAATATCTAAATTATAGTACAACACCTAAACTAGATTATAACATCTAAATTAGAATATAATACCTAAACTAAATTATAATACCTAAAATAGATTATAATACTTAAAATTCAAATTGTGGGACAGACTCAAAAAATAAAAATTAATAAGTAATTTTAAAAAACTAATTAATTGTTCTTTTTAAAACTATTTTTTGAATAAACAATGTGAATTGCTCTTTTTGATTTCATTTTAAATTTATTTTTAGTGAACTTATTTTTAATTCCTAAAACTTTTACTTGATGGTATTTATTTTTTAATACCTTGTTTTCAGAAATTTTATTTTTATTACCCATAACTTTAATTCCATGATCACCATTTTTAGTAACAGTGTTCTTAAGTAATTTATTTTTATTGCCAGATACTTGAACACCAAATTTTTTATTTTTAGCTAAAATATTTCCAATTAAAATATTTTTACTTCCTTTAACATTAATTCCATAATTTTTAGATTTTATCTCAAGATTTTGTAGTAGATTTCTATTACCCTTAACATAAACACCTTTTTTAGCTATTATATCAGCACAGTTTCCACCAATAACTCTATTATCACTACCTCTAAGAATAATACCATAACTAGTAGCATTAATTTTATTCAATGTTAAAACATTATTATTTCCGTTTATATTAATACAATTTTTTGAATTAATAGAATTTCTTTTCAAGACATTACTATTACCACTTAAAACAACACCATAATGATTGGATTTAATAGTATTATTTTTCAATGAATTATGTTTGCCAGTTAGATTAACCCCATATTTAATGTTAGTTATAGTGCTATTCTTAATTATATTATTATTTGAAACCATTATGATGCCATATCTACCATTACCTAAGATATTATTACTTGTTAGGTTGTTATAACCAAAAGAAAAAATAGATACACCAGCATATTTAGAATTTTTTATAATATTAAAATTAAGATTATTCTTTTTAGCAGAAACATAAATCCCAATACAATTATCATTCAAAATATTACCTTGAACTAGGTTAGAATCGCCATAAACAGAAATTCCATATTTATTAGGACCATTGATCAAATTATTATAAATTTTATTATTAATACCATGAATAGAAATAGCTTTCTTACAATTAAAGAAAGTATTACCAAGAATATCATTCTTTTTACTATCAACATAAATACCAAAAACACAAGATTTTATAGTATTATTTTTAACAATGGCTAAACCACTGCTAAAAATACCATAATAACCATTAGAAAAATTATTATTTGATATAGTAGCATTTCCCTCATTAAATATAAGCTTTTCATCTTTTTTCTGCTTACCCACAAGAATAGATCCGACAGTATTCAATTTTGATGATTTACAGCTAAATATTACTCCTTTATTAGCAGAATTGTAATAAAATCCAGAATTTGCAATAAGCAAATTAGAACTGTTAATACTATAAATGGTTGCTCCATTATCTGCAGAATTAGAAGTGAAATTAGAAAATTTAATGGTTAAATTACCATTATTATTAGCTATTGCACCACCTTCACCTTTATATACATCATAAGTAGGACCACATATTATAGTTTCCCTATGAGAATAACGTAAAGCAGTATTATTAATAAAATTAGAGTTAATTATATTACAATTACCAAAATTATATATTGCACCACCATTACTTAAAACAAAGTTATTTTTAAATGTGCAATTTGCAATGTTTAATGTGCCTTCATTGTAAATAGCACCACCAACACTACCTGGATCTAAGTTATTGCCACTTAAATAAATTAAACTAGGATTGTGAGGCAGCTTAACCAAAGAAGATGCTTTATGATTCCCATTAATAAAAGTTATACCATAAATATTTACAGTGACCCCTGGAGATATTTTGAAAAATCTAGTGGAATTTTCACCATCAAGTATAGTATCTCCAATATTTTTATCATTATAATAATATTTAGCACCATAAATATTTAGATTTCGTGAAATACTTAAATTAGTATTGTTTCTAGAAGTGTTATATTTCCCACTTCCCATAATAATATTATCTCCAAAATTAGGATTAATCTTATCAATAGCAGAACCAAGGTTATTAAAAGGATCACTGATGCTTCCATCACCATTAATAGCATTAGAACTGTTAACATAAATATTAACAGCATCAACACCAGTAATAGCTATTGATAAAAGAAATACAAAAGAAAACAAAAATACAACCAATAACACATTACTTATAAATAATTTATTTTTAAACATTTTATTTTTAAACACTTTAAAACCTCATTTTAAAGGAGGGTGTAAATTTTTTTGAGTTTTTTTTTTAAAAAAATATAAAGAAACCTTAATAAATCTATAAAACAAAAGGTTAATTTTTCTAAAAATTATTTTCTAAAAACTCTATAAATTTCTTACACTTCTCTTTTTTTCATATGTTAAATCCATAAATAGTTCAAAATAATATAATAGAACTAAAAATAAAAAAAATAGAAATAAATAGCTAGCAAATTATGTAGTTTACACTAAAAATATAAAGTTTAGCAATTAAAACTTTCATTTATGTATATGTATTCTTGCAAAATAATATGGTTTTAAATAATTCATCATAAGTTTTGTTGAAAATTAAGAAAGCATTCTTTTATTGTCACATATTTAAAAAGGTTTTTCTTGGATATTCCATGAAAAATCTCTAAAAATGGTCTTATGTTAAATTCGCGAGAACTTTGGTTTTATGGAAAATTGTTCTAGTGTAATCAGCAAAGTTTAGCCCACATTTTTTACAAGAGTAATATCTTGTTTTAAAACGGTGATTCACGATTGTGAATTTCATAAATTTTACATTTTGGACAATATACTCTAAGAGACCATTTGATTCTACGAACCATGTTTATACCTGTTTCTTCAGAAGGCAACATATTTGCATGATTCAAAACTTTCGATGCAATATATTAAAACATGTTAATTGACATAGTTAAATTTTTACAAGTATAAGTATACATGAGCGATTGTTAAATATAATCAAAACTATGGTTTTCTTCTGATATTAGCTCCTAATAAACTAAGCAATAACACTAATAAAACTAATTGGAAATGAGGAAGCCCTGTTGTTTTCATTTCAGCTAAAGTATTATTATTACTCGTATAAGAAACTTTTTCAAACTTAGCATAAGCACCTAAAGTTTTATCGACAGCTGCATACTTTGTATTTTGTATTAAAAATGGGTATTCATCAAAAAGTTCATATAATTCCTCTAATTTTTCAGCCAATTCTTGAGTTAAATTTTCATATTTTAAATACTCTTCATTTAACATTAACTCAATAGTACTTATTAGATCATCTATCTTAGTGAAATTTTCAGTTGGATAATCTTCTTTAATAGAACCTAATAATATCTTTAACTCATTGAAAGTTGACTTTGTATCGTTAAGACTAATATTTTTTAGATTTAATAATAATTCATTGAATTCTGTGTTATTTGAGATGATATTTATAGAATTATATAACTCATCAATAATTAATATCAAATCTTGATTTCTTGATAAATCCATTTCATAAATTTTAGATTGAAGATTTTCAATTTCTTCCATTAACTTGTCTCTTTTAGTAAATAATTCAGTAAGTTCTTCATCAGTTAAACTGAATTCATCTAAAGATATATAGTAAGTTTCTCCTTTCCATATCCATTCGTAATAATTAGGAGAATCATCTTCATCATCACCATCTCCATCATAGTCTTCGTCTTCATCAGTATCATAGTCTTCGTCTTCATCAGTATCATAGTCTTCATCTTCATCAGTATCATAGTCTTCATCTTCATCAGTATCATAGTCTTCGTCTTCATCAGTATCATAGTCTTCATCTTCGTCATCATCACCATAAGCATAAGCATAGAAATAATTATCTGAATTTACACCATCATAATCGTTGAGATTATTAGGATTATCAAAAATCACAGATTGGGCAGATAATAAGCTTTTAACATTGCTGTTATCCTCATTGTTTATGAAATTATCTGCATATACTCCACTAAGTAATGAAAAACTTAGGATAAATATTAAAATACATACATTAAGCATAAATAATTTATTTTTAAACACTTTAAAACCTCGTTTTAAAAAGGTAGTGTAAATTTGTTTGAATTTTTTTTTTAAAATGAAACCTTATTAAATCTTAAAATGAAAGCCTAATTTTTATAAAAACTCTATAATGTTCTTACACTTCTCTTTTTTATATATTATAATAATCAATAATTAATTTTAAATAATAAATAGAACTAAAAATAATTTTTTTTTTTAAATGTTTTGATCAAACTTTTTCTAAAAGTTTTGTTAATATAAAACAAAAAGTAGAGTAAATAGCTATCAAATAATCTATTTTACACTAAAAATATAAAATTTAGCTATTAAAACTTTTTTAAAAAGAGATTAAGTGTTCTTTTCCATTATCATGATGTTCCATGAAGATTTTTATGAAAAACAGTATAGTTAAAGTTGGTTTAAAACTCGTTGAAGAATCATGGATAATTATATTCTGTTTATCCTCATCAATTTTAGTAAAATTAAGGTTAGATATTTCTTTTATGAAATTATTAAATTTTAGAAGTGGTGTTCCTTTGAAATCTGAGCTTGTTAAAGATATAGTGGTATGTTTTACATAAAGGTTAATATAATTATAATAATCATAATAATTATTAAAATTAGAACTATAATATTGTAAAATAGAATAAAAACTATTATAATTAATATTTTCTATGTTAATAGATTTTTTTCCTATATTATTTTTTTTTTCTGTATTATTTTCATTTTTTATACTATTTTCTTTTCCTATATTATTTTCTTTTTCTAGATAATTGCCTTTAAATGCATTGTCTATTTGGAAGTAAAAATTATTATTAAGATTAGTATTAAAATTGCTATCAAACTGTTCATAATTAGTAACATAATCTATTTGACTATTTGAAGATGCACTACTGGTTATTAGAATGTGATCTGATTTGTGGGATCCATTATAGTAGCTTGATATACCCTTGTTTATCGTAACATGATTATCTGTAGAAATATTTATTGAAATATTCAGATTAATAGTGGAATTACAATTTTTTAAGTTTTCTGTTCCATTTAAATTTGTGTTTTGGATAGATTCATTATAAAAATATAAATTATCAGTGAAAAAAAGAGTTTCTGTGTTTGAATCATTAGTTAAAGAAATATCAGTACCAATAGGCAAAATATTATCACTATCTAATCCATAGACTGTATTTATAGAAGAAAAAGACAATATTAAAAACAATGCAAAGAAGCTTATTAAAGCAAAGAATATTAGTCTTTCTTTAGAATACCTTTCTTTAGAATATTTTTTTTTAGAAGATCTTTCTTTAGATTCTTCTTTAAAAATTCCCATATAATCACATAGCACTTTTTTCTATTAACAACTATTCCATTACATAACAAAACTTTAGAAAAATAATTAATATTTAGTAATCTTTTATTTAAAAAAGATTTAAAAATTAAGAATTAATTGTATATATAAATTTATATAAATTAATAGCATATAAAGGTTTTTAAATAATTATTTAGTTTCTAAAAAAGCCATTTAAAAATAGAAATTAATGAAAACTTAAAAAAACTTTAGATAATATAAAAAACACTGAATTCTCTTTAAAATAATACTATTATTAATAATTTTCCTTTTAATCCATAAAATTCACTATTTTCAACTAGTTTCCAAAAAAACTATCTTGTATAGCTCATAATATATAAAAATTTCATTTAATTTCAATTTAAACAATTAAAATTTAAAAATTATAATCTATTTAATATCAACAAGATAAAAAAAGCAATAAAATCAACAAAAAAACCTAAAACCCCACTAAAAAATAATTCTAAATCAAAAGAAAAAATAATGCTAAATTAAAATGCACCAGAAAAATTTACAATGCCATTTAACTGTACTTTTAACAAGCCTAATCATATCAAAACTAAAATTTGATATAAATAAGATACAACAGCTTTCTGAAGCATAAAAATAGAAACATCCTATTTTATGTATATTTATGCTTTTTTTATGTATATTTGAATTTGTAATGATAATTCTCTTTAATTATTTAATAATTTTTAGAATTTTTTCTAATAGTAGAATTTTGATAATGGTGAAATTATCCTATTTTTGATATTTTAGATTGATTAATACTTTTTTAGCTAAATTAAAAGAGAAGTATTACTATTTTTATTTTAATATATTGATTAATACTTTTTTAGTCAAATAAAGAAAAAAGTATTACTATTTTTTAGAAAAGTATTTATATGTAGATTTATAAATTGCAATCTGTAAATAAAAATATTAATTAAAATCTATTTTGTAATACTTTTATTGATTTTTAGACAAAAATATATTACTATATGTTAGTGAAATTGTTTTATTGTGTAAATTTATTGTATGTAGAGCATATAATTGTAAAACATAGTTGAATATATTTCTATTATTAAATTTAATTATTATTTTCCTTAATTTGTCTTAAATAAAATCATTCATCATATAGTATATTCATCATAGAGTTTAATATTTTTTTTATTTATGGTATTAAAATGTAGAAGGGTAAAATAAAAAGAAAAAATACAAAGATCTATGAAAGGATCTAAAGTTTTGGATTGTAAAATTAAAAAATGGTGAGAAAAATGTCGAAAATAAGTAAAATTAAAAAAATGAGTTTTATACTTATATTGCTTAGTATTATGCTTGCAGTAGCTATGAATACAGCTTCTGCTACTGATACAGTAGGTAATACTACTCATAATCGAGATCAGATTCAAGATATTATATCTGAATCTGCAGAAGGTAACACAATTATATTAAATGATGGAAACTATATATTTAATAAAGGATTAATAATAAATAAATCTGTTAACATAGTGGGAAATGGTAATGTTAGAATTATTGCAGGGTCAAATGTAAACAATAGTGCTAATAATATTTCTAATTATGGAATTCATATTGTTGCTACTAATGTTAATGTCACTGGAGTGACAATCTCAGGTTTTTATCATGGGATAAGTGTTAATGGAACAGCTATTGGTGGAATAGCTAATACTAAGATAGACAACTCTTATGCAATAGAAAATAGAAGAGGAATTAATCTTGCTGCTGTTAATGGTGTTCTTATTCAGAATACTCATATAAGTGACAATCAAAGAGAGGGTATTAACTTTGATGGAACTAACATTAGGATAGTTAACTCTGAGCTCAATAATAATAAATTTGAGGGCGTTCATGGTCATGCTTCAAATAGTGCTTTGATTAACAGTACTATTAGCAATAATGGTTATGGTGCTGCTGATACTAGTACTATGCCTGGTATTGATTTACATGGTCATGGTGCAGGAGTAGAAAATTTCACTCTTACAGGAAATATTCTACAATACAATGCTGGTGAAGGTTTAGCTCTTAATATTCAAAAAGCTATTATTACAAACAATACTTTTTCATACAATAATGGTAATGGTATAAGTATTAAGTCTTCTAATTATAATGTTACTGGTAATTTAGTTGATAGTAATATTATTACTAATAATGGTAAAAGAGGTATAGAGCTTAATTCTGGTGGAAATAGTCAAAATGGCGAATATTTTGTTTCAGTTAATCTTATTTCTAACAATAATATTTCCTTTAATGTTAAAGATGGTGTTGTAATTAATAAGATTTCTCCTAATCGTCAAGGAACTGAAGGTTATAATGGATCTATAGTTGAAAATAATACTCTCTCTGGAAATACAATATCTAATAATGGTGGAGTTGCTATTAATAATACTGGATTTGGAACTATTCTTGTAGATAATATTATCTCAAATAACAGTGTTGTTGGTATAGGAGATATTGTTGTAAACAATACTTGGTCTTGGGTTGATATTCAAAATCTTATATCTGGAGCTACTGTTAATATTAATGGAATAGACTATTTTTTGTATTCTAATGGTGCTCTTACTTTTGTTGCAGGAGTTTATAAATACCCTGCTGGATTCTTAGTTAATAGATCTATTAATATTGTTGCTGTTGGTGCTAATTTTATTGGACAAAATATTAATCAATCTGCTACTCTTGCAAATATGACTGGTGGTCATGGATATCTTCATGGTCTTCATATTGTAGCGAATAATGTTACTTTAACTGGTGGTTCATTTTCAGGATTTTACTATGGTATAAGTGTCAATGCATCAAATAATGTTAATATAATTAATGCTACTGTAAATAATAATCGTAGAGGAATTAATCTTGCAGCAGTTAATGGTGTGAATATAGACAATACTAAGATAAGTAACAATCAAAGAGAAGGAATCAACTTTGATGGAACTAAAATTAAAATAACAAACTCTGAACTTAATAACAATAAATTCGAGGGCGTTCATGGGCATGCATCAAACAGTGCTTTGATTAACAGTACTATTAGTAATAATGGCTATGGTTCTGCTGGAGCTAGTACTATGCCTGGTATTGATTTACATGGTCATGGTGCAGGAGTAGAAAATTTCACTCTTACAGGAAATATTCTACAGCACAATGCTGGTGAAGGTTTAGCTCTTAATATTCAAAAAGCTACTATAAGAAACAATACTTTTTCATACAATAATGGAAATGGTATAAGTATTAAATCTTCAAATTATAATGCAACTGAAAATTTAATTGATAGTAATATTATTACTAATAATGGTAAAAGTGGTATAGAGATTAATTCTGCTGGAAATAATCAAAGTGGCGAATATTCAACATCAGCTAATATCATATCTAATAATATAATAGCTAATAATAAGAATGGTATCACAATCAATAGAATTTCTCCTAATCGTCAAGGAATGGAGGGTTTTACTGGATCCATAGTAGAAAATAACACTGTTTCTGAAAACAGAATATTTGACAATCGCGAAAATGGCATAATAAATACTGCAGAGAAAACTACAATTAATAAAAATATTATATTTGCTAATGCTCAAGTGGGTATTGTTAATTCTGCTGATAATAATGTATTAACCAACAATAATCTATTTGATAATACTGAAGCAATAGTTGATAATGGTTCAAATACTCAAAGTGAAAATATCGTTAATGGACTTGCTGATAATGCTAGTTCTGTTAATAATTCTAGAGAAGGTACAACTGTTACTGTGAATAATATTAAGGGAAACTATAACAAGTTTGTTACTCTTTCTGCTATATTAAAATCAGGAAATAATACACTTAATGGTAAATTAATTTACTTCTATGTTAAAGACATTCTTGTTGGTGAGAATAGGACTAATAGTCAAGGTATAGCTACTTTTAACTATAAAATTACTTCAACAGGAACATTAAAGGTCAATGCAGTTTTCCATGGAGACAATCAGTACAATGGTAGTTCTAAATTAAACTCTAATTTAATTGTTCTTCAAATGTCTGAATTGAAAATTAAAAATATTGCTACTGTTAAAAAGAGAAATCTTAAAGTAACAACTACAATAGCTAATATTGGGTTTAATAAAGGAAAAATTAAAATATCTTTAGTTTTAAATAAAAATATTGCATATAAGAAACCAAAAATTTCCACTGGAAAAATTAGCTATAATAAAAAAACAAGAACACTAACTTGGACCATTAATAGTTTAAAAGTTCATAAAACTAATTCTGCTAAAATAACATGGAATTTAAAAGTAAGTAAAAACGGAAAATATAATTTTACTCCAGAAATTACTAAAAATAATTCCATTAAAGTATTATCTAATAATAAACTGAATGTTGTAGTTAGTTAAGTGGAATTTAAAAAATAATGGCAAAACTAAAATACAAAATAAAATAAGAAAATCTAATATTTAAGTTGATTTATATTTTTAAATCATTTTTTTTTTTTTTTTTTTTTTTTTTTTTTTTTTTTTCT
>NZ_LWMV01000175.1 GCF_001639295.1 Methanobrevibacter curvatus
AAAAAAAGAAATATCCTTAAAAATTTAGGAAAAAAACTCAAAAAGAAAGTTTTGACCATTTTGCAAAACCAAAATCTACTAAATCCCCCACCAGAAAAACTACACAAAAAGGTTTTGCCTTTCTCTCACAATTCTTTATTATTTCCACTAGTGCATTTCAATCCCAGTAATGGTCTGATTTTAATTACAAGTGCAACAATAGCAAGAACAACTAAAACAATATTTCAATCCCAGTAATGGTCTGATTTTAATATGTCTCATGACCATTTATTAACTTGGACATATTCATTTCAATCCCAGTAATGGTCTGATTTTAATAAATACAATCCCTGTTACATCTTTACCATCATATTCATTTCAATTATATTTTCTCCCCAATATCAGGAATATCTGTATAGTTACATCTTTACCATCATATTCATTTCAATCAGTTTTATCTAATCATAAGTCTACATGTGTAATCTGGTTACATCTTTACCATCATATTCATTTCAATAAACTCATCAATAATTAAAACCCCATTATTAGCCAGGTTACATCTTTACCATCATATTCATTTCAATCCCAGTAATGGTCTGATTTTAATTGTGTCAACTATATTTTTGTGTTGTTTTGTGTGCAATTTCAATCCCAGTAATGGTCTGATTTTAATTTATTTAAAGAAAATAAATTATTAATATTATTATTTCAATCCCAGTAATGGTCTGATTTTAATATGAAACTAATAGTTATTTTCCAAACTTATGGTGCATTTCAATCCCAGTAATGGTCTGATTTTAATAATCTTTTGTATAATCGAATACTGTAAACTTCGGATATTTCAATCCCAGTAATGGTCTGATTTTAATATTGAGTTAAATCCACAATTGTATTATCTTTTTTTATATTTCAATCCCAGTAATGGTCTGATTTTAATGATAAGAATATCCACCCATTCTTATCAATTTTTATTATTTCAATCCCAGTAATGGTCTGATTTTAATATATTTTTGAAAGAGACAATTATACATGTCTTAGTTGATTTCAATCCCAGTAATGGTCTGATTTTAATTCAAACCATCTCTCTTTTAAATCATCAAAAGAGGAATTTCAATCCCAGTAATGGTCTGATTTTAATTTTATTAAATCTGAATTTGAGAGTTTTAAAAAGTAGATTTCAATCCCAGTAATGGTCTGATTTTAATATTAATTTTTATTTTATTGTGTTGTGTTCTTGTTTGATTTCAATCCCAGTAATGGTCTGATTTTAATTTTGTGGTTTTCTGGTTGTGTGTGTGTTGTTGATTTCAATCCCAGTAATGGTCTGATTTTAATATTATTTATTGGTAATTCACTAGGAGTTGGAGATTGATTTCAATCCCAGTAATGGTCTGATTTTAATCTATTTACATCTTCTATTATGTACCATAAACCTACATTTCAATCCCAGTAATGGTCTGATTTTAATAGTCATATTGATATTTGGTTTATCTCCATTATTATAATTTCAATCCCAGTAATGGTCTGATTTTAATTAGTTCTCCTAAGATTAATCTACATTGAACAAGTAATTTCAATCCCAGTAATGGTCTGATTTTAATTTTTTTTGTTTATGTTGATGTTCTTGTTTGTGTGTGATTTCAATCCCAGTAATGGTCTGATTTTAATTTTGTCAAGAATGTTGGGACGATGATGATATTCCTATTTCAATCCCAGTAATGGTCTGATTTTAATTTTGTTGAAAAAAATGAGAATACAAAACTTATAGATATTTCAATCCCAGTAATGGTCTGATTTTAATGTTTTAATTGTTCGGCTAATGTTCTTATGCTTTTTATATTTCAATCCCAGTAATGGTCTGATTTTAATAATACTAAAGGACAACAATAAATAATACTATTAGTATAATTTCAATCCCAGTAATGGTCTGATTTTAATTTTAAATTAACAATTTCCTCAATTTTATATACAAATATTTCAATCCCAGTAATGGTCTGATTTTAATACACCATTAAAGCTTATGGTGTTGCAAATATTAACCATTTCAATCCCAGTAATGGTCTGATTTTAATTCAGAAACCTGTTTTAAAGTATAACCACCTAATAAATTTCAATCCCAGTAATGGTCTGATTTTAATTCATCAGTTGTTAATGTTCCGAATTGACAACCAGTAATTTCAATCCCAGTAATGGTCTGATTTTAATATTGGTACATTATGGAATGCTTATTATGCTACTGGTATTTCAATCCCAGTAATGGTCTGATTTTAATTTTGAATCAGCTGTAACAGTATAATTTGTAGTATATTTATTTCAATCCCAGTAATGGTCTGATTTTAATTGATATAAAATTATATTTTGATGAGGATTTTGAGGATTTCAATCCCAGTAATGGTCTGATTTTAATCAACAAAAAAAATTGAATACTAAAGGACGACCATAAGATTTCAATCCCAGTAATGGTCTGATTTTAATCACGGACATAAACATACAATTAAAGCTTATGGTATATTTCAATCCCAGTAATGGTCTGATTTTAATTAATTAAAAATTTCCTCATGAGCATAAACTGCTTCTAAATTTCAATCCCAGTAATGGTCTGATTTTAATACTGGCTTTCTTGATTCTTTCACGGTCAGCTAAAACAATTTCAATCCCAGTAATGGTCTGATTTTAATGAAATACTGGGAGGAATTATATAATTTTATGTATTAATTTCAATCCCAGTAATGGTCTGATTTTAATATATTCATAATTTTTAAAATTATACATGAAGAAAATACATTTCAATCCCAGTAATGGTCTGATTTTAATGCCAATCTATTGTTAATTTATTTATTTTAGCATTGTCATTTCAATCCCAGTAATGGTCTGATTTTAATTATTTGCGGGTATGGTTATTGTTGCTTGTGAGTTTATTTCAATCCCAGTAATGGTCTGATTTTAATTCATCATCTAATTCCCCCTTAATCTCCTACTACTCGATTTCAATCCCAGTAATGGTCTGATTTTAATTAATTAAGATATTAGGGCTAAAAGTCATATTGATATTATTTCAATCCCAGTAATGGTCTGATTTTAATTCACCAGAATCACTATTATTTATTTTAGCATTGTCATTTCAATCCCAGTAATGGTCTGATTTTAATTTATGGTCGTCCTTTAGTATTCAATTTTTTTTGTTGATTTCAATCCCAGTAATGGTCTGATTTTAATTTACTTTTTGTTACTTATTATTTTGTTGTGTTTTTAATTTCAATCCCAGTAATGGTCTGATTTTAATAATATTTTTGTTATAATAGATATTAATATCGTATAATATTTCAATCCCAGTAATGGTCTGATTTTAATTAGCTCTTGGATATAATGTTGATTCTGCTCTAATTGGATTTCAATCCCAGTAATGGTCTGATTTTAATATGATTTCATTATTTAATAAACATTTTTATTACGATTTCAATCCCAGTAATGGTCTGATTTTAATATGTTATTGAAAGAGATTGCATTCATGTTTTAGTGGATTTCAATCCCAGTAATGGTCTGATTTTAATGTATTTATTTGAAGAAGGGGAGTTATTCCTATTCTTATTTCAATCCCAGTAATGGTCTGATTTTAATAAAAAATATAATTTTAAAGAATCTTTTGATGAGGATAATTTCAATCCCAGTAATGGTCTGATTTTAATGATAGATGAAGAGGAATTTTTTAAAAGAGTTTCACTATTTCAATCCCAGTAATGGTCTGATTTTAATTAATGCTGGGTTTTGGTTTATTTATAGCTATTATTAATTTCAATCCCAGTAATGGTCTGATTTTAATAACATACCAACCTATTGCTTGACCATAATTATTCTTATTTCAATCCCAGTAATGGTCTGATTTTAATATAATTATCACTACTTAAAAGAACATTATTTCCGACATTTCAATCCCAGTAATGGTCTGATTTTAATAGGTTGGAATTTTGCTTCATTAAGCCTAATTCCATTACTATATTTGTAGTTTTCATACTTAAATTTTGCGATATATGATAATGTAATTAGTTTATATGAAACAACGATTGTATAATAATATTATTGTTTCTCAAAAAATAAAAATTAATTATTTATTAATCTAAAAAGCTAAAAATTGTTTGTGTAATATCATTTAAGGCATTTTAAGCAGTGTTTAACCTAAAAAAAGAAAATAATAAAAATATTTGCAATAAAATTATCAACATTTAATATAATAAACGATAGATTAATTAAACGATAATCTTATTTTTAAAGATTTGAAATAAAGTTTTAGGGATTTGAAAGTTTTTTACAGTATTTCTCCAATAGGTGATTTTTCGATTCCAATAATTTCTTTTTTCATAGCATTATCAGTTCTAAACTTGTATATTATAATGGAATCTTCATTTTCATCTACTATTTTTTTTAATTCTGATAGAATGTAGTTATATTCACTTTTAGTAACTTCTCCTTCAAAAACAGAATTTTGAATCCAATAAAGGTTTTGTCTTAGAAAACTTTTAACTTTATTAACTCTTTCAACTTTAATATCATAAACTATTATCAAATACATTGTATCAACCTTTAAATTTTACCACCATATTACAAAAGGATCATATTTTTTTGTTCCTAGAATATGTTTAACTAATTTATAAGCTTCTAATCTTATCAACCTTCTATAAGAAACATTTCTATTTAGATCTCTATGCTTAATTGTTTTTTCAAGTCGTTTATTGTATTCTTGAACAAATTTGGTTCTTCCTTTTTCATTTAAAAGACAACAATTTAAATCTTGATCAAAATCTTTTTTAGTTATCATATTTTTATTTACAAGATAAAAAATTAGTCTATCTACAAATATAGGTTTAAAAATTTCGCTTAAATCTAAAGATAAAGAGAATCTTCTCTCTGAAGGTTCATGGAGAAATGAAATAGTTGGATTTAATTGAGTATTGTAAATTTCTGTTAGTGTTGTTGAATACATCATTGAGTTTCCAAAACTTATTAATGAGTTAATCATATTTTTAGGAGGTTGACGGCTTCTACCTTCCATTTTAAATTCTTCTGGAAGAATTTCATCAAATTTAGTGTAGTATTCTGCTCTAATTCTTCCTTCAACATTCATTATTTCACTTATAATTTTACATTTTTTTAAATCATTTAAAGTGTATTTGATCTTATTATCAATTTTGTAGTAAGCTAAGACTTTCATTATATTTTTTGCAGATCCTTCAACAAAAAGCTTAGCTAATTCTATTCTTTTCATGCTATTTAGATAAGTTTCTGCTTGTTTAACAACTAAATCACCTGAAAGAAGTGTTTCTCTTGGATAAAAGCTACCATTATAAAAACCATAATAATTAAAAAAATGTATAGGTATTCCAGATTTTGCAAACAGGCTGATAACTTGTGAAGATATTGTTATTTGACCATAAGCATAAATAGAATAAATTTTGTTTATTGGAATTGGCTTTTTACCTTTTTCATTAACAAAATAAATAGTATTTTCTTTTCTTTTTAATATTCCGTCTGATAGAAGATAATAATTTTTTTTAGGCATATTAACACCTTTATATAACTGTATATGAGTAATAATTAAATTAACATAATACTTGTGAGATATTAATTAATTTAATTATATTCATTTAATGAGTCTTCTAATGTTTTAAGTTGACATTTAATATCTCTTGATTTAAATGCTACAGCAAGTAATATAACTTTTTTGTTTTGATAAGGTTTGTAGTATTCTTTTTTCACAATCTGATTAAATGCATTTTCAATCATATCGTCCAGATTATCATTTAATGAGAATTTAAATTCAATGATCAGAACTAAATTTTTTTGTTCTAAAATAGCATCTAGTCGTCCTTTAATTGTTTGTATTTCGCTTTTTATTTCAAACCCAAGAAGTTGAATCCAAGACATAAATAATATTTTATAATAAGCTTCTGATTCTTTTTTAATATCTCCATAAAGGATATTAGGTATCTTATGTAGTAAAATTTCAAAGGATCTTTGGAGACTTTTACTATCTAATTTTATAATGTTTGTTAACATAGTTTTAGTCATAGGAATCAAAGAATCAGATAATTGATTAGTGTATTGGCTTAAAATATAGCTAAATAATGAATCTTTCACTTCTTTATTTGGTATAGCTATTAAATATTGTGAATATTCATCATCAAATAGCTCTTCTTCTTTAATTGTCAAATATCCAGTTTGTAAAAGAACTGTGGTGAAATCCAAATTTTCAAGGTCAAAATTTGGGAAATCATATAGGGCAATTTTTTCATTAGTAAAAATATCTAAATCTATATCTGATTTTTTAATTAAATCTACTAGAACTTTTGGTGTACCTGTTTGTGCCCAATAATTAGAAAATTTTCCTGTATCTAAAAAATTTAATATTGAAAAAGGATTGTATAAAAAGTTTTTTCCATCCCATGAGTAACCATTGTACCATTTTTTAATATTTGATAGTAAATTATTTTCTGTTGTTGCTTTTTCATTAGCTATTTCTTTAATATGGTCTTTAAACTCTATTTCAAGCTCTTGTTGACTATAACCACAAATTTTTGCATATTTATGATGGACAGTGATATCATTTAGATTATTTAACTCTGAAAATATTGAAGTTTTTACAAATTTACTAACTCCTGTTATAAGAATAAACTCAATATATGCATCATTTGCTTTTAAAACTTGATAGAAATCCCTTAAAATGTCACGATTCTTTTTAGCTATTTCAATATTATCAAGATGACTATTGATAGCTTTATCATATTCATCAATTAAAATAACAACTTTATTGTTGGATATTTTATATATTTCCTCAATTAACTCAGCAAACTTAGAAGTTAATGTTTTACTAATAATATCAATTGAATAATCTCTAGCTTTTTGATTTATAAAGTCTTCTAAAGACTTTTCCAGCTGTTCTGGATTTTTGTGAGATATATTTCCAAAATCCAATTTAATAATAGGATAATTTTTATCCCAATCCCAGTTATCATATATAAAAAGTCCTTTAAATAACTCCTTATTTCCTTTAAATATCTCTTCTAATGTAGATATAAGAAGAGATTTACCAAATCTTCTTGGTCTTGATAAAAAATACAAGTTCCCAGCACTTAACATTTCATAAATATATTCAGTTTTATCAACATAAATACAATTATCTTCAATTATTTTTGAAAAAGTTGATATTCCAACCGGTAATTTTTTCATATAACTCCCCACAAATTATTTATAAATATATAGTGATTACATATAGATTTTTTTAATATTAATAAATCTTTTAAATCGAATTCCACATTTTACACCCAACAAAGCTCAAAATAAGCACATTTTCTACATATTCTTAATTTTTTAGGTTCGGGAATCTCTGAATTTATTATATTATGCACATTTTTGATTATTTCTTCAATTTTTTCTTCTTTTTCTTTATTTAATTCAAACTTAACTTTTTTTCGGATTTTAGGATAATCAATATATCCAATAATATTGTCTATGTCTTTTTCATTTTTTAAATAGTACATATAATACAATAATTGATATTCATGGGATTTTTCCATTGTAGGAGTCTTTTTAACTTCATGAATTTCTATATTTTTTCTTTTTTTAATAAAGTCTACATTAATAAGATTATCTATTAAATAGTCTTTTTCTCTTTTGTAAGTATTTTCATGGAGTTGTTTGCCTAATGAAACTGTGTCAGATTCTTGTTCCATTTGGATATTATGTGAAAAAAGCCATAATTTGGTTTTACAAATGAAATAGTAATTAATTTGGGAACCATTTATTTTTTTATTTTTATTAATATGTAGTGTTTTCATGAAAATCTTCAGATATAATTTTATCTATCCCATATTTACCTATTTTTTTTGCATCATCATTACTTAAATCATCCCAAACATAAAATTCTTTAAAATCAAAAGTTCCTCTTCCCCAAAAATTGACTTCCTTTTCAAGATAAATAGGAACATTTATAGAATATTCATAAAGAATCTTTTTTAAATCCCAAACATTTAATTCATATCCAGTTTCAGAGATTTTTTCTATCATTTTTTTGTAAGAATCTTTATCTTTAATGGAATTTATTAAAACTTTTTTGAAATCATCACTATATTTATCTTCTAAATCTTGATCTAATTCGATTAATTTAAGAATAATGAGCTTTTGCCCAGCAATATTTCTAAAAAGTCGTTGTGCTTGGCTTCTTTTCTCAACAGAAAAATATTTTAAATTATTTAATATCTTTTCTATTTTTTCTTCATAAATATTTTTTAAGGTCTTTTCTTCTATTTTACTTTCAAAAACTTCATTAAGAATACTTCTTTCCTCATTATAGTTCAAAACACCATCATTTTCATGTTTTTTTAAAGTATGGTATGTTTCTTTTAGAACTTTATAGTCATAAATAAACTTAGTGCTTTTATCTAATACTAATTCATTACCATTATTTAATCCTGTGAAAATAAAAATATTAGTAGAACCATTGTAATCTTCAGGTCTATTTCTATGTACTCTACCCCATCTTTGTATTTGACTATCTATTGTAGATATCTCTGTTATCATAGAATCAAAATCAAAATCCACAGATGCTTCAACTAACTGAGTAGAAACAACAATTATATTTTCACTATCATCTAGCTTCTCTTTAATTTCACTTATTCTTTTACTTTTTTCTAGCTCAGTCAAACGAGAGTGTAATAAATATATCTCTTTTTCTTTTTCCAAATCACAAAATGTATCAAAAAGATTAATAGCTTTCATAACATTGTTAACTACAACAAGAACACTTTTTTCAGATAATTCTTTCAAACATTTTGTTAATTCTTTTTTGTTTATATCTGAATTTTCATTAATAATTAAATCTTCAATTAAAGCTATTTTATGTCGCCTTAAATTAAAATTCTTAACTTTACTCTTTATATCATCACTCAACTTTGCAACATCAATGATTTCATAATTTTCACCAAAGATGCTTTCAAAAAATTTTTCAAAATATGGGGGAAATGTTGCAGTAATAATAAGGATTTTTCCTTTTAATTTGTGCACAATTTTTAGAGTTTGGATAATTATTGCAGACATTTCTTCATTATATGTTTGTATTTCATCAATGACAACTGAAGAAAAGGGATAAGTTGAAACAACTTTATCAGAACCATAGTAATTTAATGAAGTTAAAAATATCTGATCAGGAGTACTTAAAGTAATAGGATTAGATAACATCTTAGCAGATGATAACATTTTTTCAGTATCTAATTTTTTATTATCCTTTTCTTCTTTAATATACTCAATAAATGCTGTGGAATGTAATAAACTAACAGAATCTTTTTCAAAATAGCCTTTTTTAGGGTCAGAAAAACGCACAAATAAATCATTCAAAGCTACTCTTAATGGTAATGTATAAATTAGTTTTCTTTTATTTCTTTCAGACCACAATAAAGAGAATTCTGTTTTACCAGATCCTGTTGGGGCTATTAAAAGAACTGATTTTTCAATATCAATATTTTTTATAATTTCTTCTTGCCATAATGAAGAAGTTGGAGAAATGATTTTATTGATTTTATCTGATAGTCCATCAAAAGTCTTATTCAAATCTCCAGATTCAATCTCAATCCCACCACTTGCAGAATAATCAGATCTTCTAAGAAACCCTAATAAAACAATGAAGTCTAAATCTATACTATCATTATCAAGATCATAAAGTTTAATAAAATCAGATATGTCATCATCATGATCATTTATTTTTTCAAGTAATTTGTGTATGTTTTCAAAATCAATGTTATTTTTTATAAAGTCAATTGCAGATTTAAGTGTTTCAGAAGAATTATCTTTAGATAAATGATAAAAAAGATCATTAATAAATTTTTCAATTTGTGATTGATTATTTTTTAGAAAGTTTAAATAATCAATAATTGAAGTTTTATATTTATAAATAATTTCCATTATATCCTTTTTATCACTGAAAAATTCATTGTAATGATGAAGCAAAACTATAGTTCTTATTTTTTGGCTTGTAGAATCATTATTTAATAAAAATGTACTCCAAATAACAGAAAGTATCTCATGACGAGGAAATTTTATAGAATAATTATTAATATCTTTAAAAAATTTATTTAAAAATTTCCATTCCTCAGTTTTTCTATCATTCTTTTTCCATACTTGATTTTGAAAAGAATAATCCACTTTTCCAAGATCATGTATTATAGAGGCGATAGTGATTTTTTTAAAAATATTGTCACTTAAATCATAGCTAAATGAATTTTTATTGTCAATTATAAATTTTTCAAGATCTAATGTTCTTTTTACTGTTTCTTTAAGATGGTCTTTAAGGAGATAATTTTCATCATCTAAAGACTTTGCTCTTAAAATATTGATTAAATTATATTCCATTACAACCACCCATAATCTTGAGGGATTTTAAAAATCAAATTTCGCTCATCATTTATTTTATATTTTTCTACTTTAACTTCATTTTCAAGATATAAATTCTGGTTTAACCCAGTGTGAATCACTGTTTCAAATTCTGTAAATCTTCTGGTTGAATCTCTGAGTTCTAATTTATTTTTAATTATTCTATCATTATTTTTAAAAAGCACTTTTGTTGGAATTGAATATACTGAAAAATCTGAACCTTTAATTGGAAACTTTAAGTCTTTTGATTTATTATTTAATTTCATGTAACTAGGTTGATTCAGCCAAATATTATTTTTTACTGAACTTACATTACATGAAATATTTTCTTCATGATACAAGTTTTTAAGGAAAAAAATATCTTCACTTCTGCCTAAATATGGAATTTTAGTAGGTTTTTCTAGTGCATTTCTAATATTTTCAATTATATTTTCCTTTCCTTTAATAAATATAAACAAATGACCATTAAAAAGTTCTTGTTGTGATACTGGACTTCGTTGTGATTTAATTCCTTTGTTATATAAAGGACGTTTTTGATTCCATAGCTTAACTTTTCCTTTATAATTCATGAGTTTAATATCATTAGGAGAACTTTTAATCAAATTTTGATAATTCCAAAATAAACTCTCAAAACCCCCATGAATACTAACTTGTAAATCAAAAAAACTCACATCATAATAATTATTAGTTATATTTTGAAGCATTCCAATGATAGTTGATTTTGGTGGCAATGGATATGACTGTCCATAAAAAAATGTAAATGGGTTCCTATATTGTGCAAAAGGTTGGAATAATTCTAAAATTATAGTTTTAGTCATATCATTTCTCCATATAATTAATTATTTTTTATATGTTATATCAATATTAGGATCATGATATAGTTTCAAGTTACATAGTTTTTCATTTTTATTATTGTTTAAGAAATTTTCAATAAATGTTAATATTTCTTTTTGATCATAAGTTTCAAATTCATTATTCTCTTCGATTCCTATTACTTCAAATGTAGGTTTTTTTGATTTAGTTATTTTATGTTTAACTTTTACAACTCTTTTTCCATCAGAACTTGGAATTTCTTCAATTTCATCATATTCTTCTTTAGTATATTCATCTAAAAGACAAATTCTGTCTTTATATGTTTGATAAGGATTATTTTCATATATTCCAACAATCATTAATTTAGGGGACAAATCTTCGTCTCTAGCTTTTATAAATCTTTTAAGATTCATTATAGATTGTATTAGTTCTTTGATTCTATTATTCCTTTCTTCATTCTTAATAGAAAAGCTAAAAGTATATATATTATCAATATTTGACATATTATACTGAGATTTTTCAGTGAAAATGTCTGATTTTTTGATTTCATATTTCTCTTTACTTTTACCTGAGCCTTTTTCAGCATGTATGGTTAAATCATCATTAATTTCTGCAATCTTCCACTTTCCTTCATTATTTTCTATTTCACATTTACTTTTATCAACATAAACCTCAAGTTCTCCAACATTATCTACATCGATAACAATACTATACTGATAAAAAGTTTCATGTTCTTCAACAACAAACGGGTTAGGTTCTAATTTTCCTTTATATTTCCTAACACGATTTGCAAGACCTATATTAGCATTAAATAGTGAATCATAATTAAATGGAGTCAGTGAAATAGCATGTCCTATTTTAACTGGTGCAGTTCTAAAATTCTGAGGTGTGGTACTAGTAATTAAATAGCCAAACAAATCAAATTCAGGATAGTTTAAAATTTCACCTGAAAATAACAAATCATTTGAAAGTTGTATAACTTTTGAATCATCACTATTTCCTGCATTAATAAGATCTTTTCCATCAACCAAATCCCATTTATAAAATTCTCTTGCAGTTTCAAGTAAACTATATCTGAGAGCATATCGGCTAACTAAAGTATGTTGTTTACCATCCCATTTAGTAATTTTTTTAAGCTCTTGATAATTTCCAGATCCTTGATCATAATTAAGAGATCTCCCATAAAATACTATATCTAAAACAATATATTTTCCCATTTTAATACCTTCAATTTAACTAGCCATTATTCCCATAACAATAGCATAAGCAACATTTTCAAAATTTTTTTCATTTAAAGGATAAATCGTTTTCAATTTTTCAGCTAATTTCGCCACATTTTCATCTGAATCTTTACTATTTAAGGTTCTTAAAAAAATATTGAAAAATTCATTTTGGTTATCTATTTTAATAAGATTTAACAATTTATAAACTAGTTTTTGTTTATAATTATCAGACCCTAATTCTTTAAAAACTTCAGTACTATAATATTTAAGATCTTTAAGATCTTTTCTTGACATTACTTTCTCAGACATATATTCACCATTAAATTAATTGCTAAATTATACCAATAATAATTGCAAGAGCATAATTATGCCATGTTCTTTCATTTTTTAGAATATAATTAAAAATATAATCATTTAAATATTTAAAAATATTATTATCCTTATTATTATGAACACAATTTTTTAAAAATATATTCATAAATGTAAAAGCATTATTTTGTTTTAGGGAATAAATAAGTTCTTTTGAAATCTTTTCTTTTTGATCGTCTGGGAAGAATTTTGATGCACTTTTACTTGAGGAATACATTTTTTTATAATTTTCTTTAATTTTACGTACAGAATCTCCTAGTTCTAATTCAAAAAAAGAATTAAATAAATAGTTATGGGTACTGTCATGATTAATTGAGTTAGTTATTTCAACATCGGTAGATAAAGCATATAATAAAGAATGGTTATGTGATTTAATGGTTTTAGGTTTACTAATTTTTAAAATAATATGGTTTAATATGTGAGGATATAATGGTTTATTTTTAATTAACTCTTCAATTAACCAGATATTTGGTGTTTTACTATTAGTTGTTTGAATTTTATTATTCAATGATTTTCTAATAACATCATCAATAAGAATATTAGCACGGAATTTATCAATATCCATGAACATTACATTAATTAATTTTTGAGTTTTATAATTTATATCCTCATATTCGATTACATACATATTTTCTAAAGCAAAATTTGATTTACTCTCAACTAGTTCATCAATGATTAATGACCAAGTAATTTTAAAAATTGAGTTTTTATTTTCAAGTTGGTTTTTTTTAACATCAATTTTTTTATTTAAAGAATAGCATGTATCTAAATTATTAATATAAAATAAAATATTTTTTCCTGCAACATATTGAAATGATCTATAAAATGATAGAGCTAGTAAATAATATGGAACTTCCAAATTTAATCCTATTTCAATAGTTTCAGTCATTAAAGGTAAAGTGTAGGCAATATTAGAATACTTTTTATTAGAGAACTGAAATGGGTTTATGGTTGAATCTGGAAACATTTCATGCCCATCATTTTCATATTTAATGTTTTTCATTTTTTTATAAAAATTTTTTTCAAAATTATCTATTTCATGGTCCTTTAATGAAAATTCATTTTTTAATTTAGCTAACAATTTCTTTGGTTTTAAAAATTGATTATTTTCAAAAAAAGCGATAATTTTATGAGGATCTATTTTTAAATCATCACAAAAACTTAAAAATTTTATGAAAATTTTTAATTCAACATCTTTTTCAACTTCTTTAAGCTTTTTTAAATCAGAAATTCCTTGGGTTCTATGATTTTCTAATTTCTTTCTAAAATTATTAACATTCTTTTTAGTTATTAATTTTTTATCTTTTAAATTGGTTATAGTATTTTCATTAAACTGGAATTCATCAGATACTCTATCCATAATTCTTCTATCTTTTATATGGTTTTCACAATAAGAAATGAAATAATCTACAGATAGATTATATTCTTGACAAATTTTGATAATATTTAAAAAATTAAAATCTATTATTGTTGCAAAAGATTTTACTAAATTTAATAATTCATAATCTTTTTTTAATATTAAAAATAAATACAAAAATGAATAAAATAATCCTTTTTTTGGATTAACAATGGAAAAATTTGAATGATCTTGAGGTTTAATTAATTCAAAATCTTCAATAAGAACATCCAGTTCATTTCTAATGTTTAAAAAAAAATTATTTTTATTTTCCAATATTTTATCTGATAAATTAATTAAATCACACAATAACTTCTTTTTTTCATTAGACAATTCTTCTTTAATCTTATCTATTTCAGTTGTATAATTATTAATATTATTGTTAAAAATACTTAGGTTAGACTTATCTTTTTCAGACACATTATCTTTATTATTAATTTTATCAATCTTCTTTTTATGATCATTAATTTTTTCTTTTAATCCATTTTCCCTTTTAATGCTTTTTCTTACTTTTGAATGATAAAATAAATAAGCAAATGGAAAATATACATAAAAACATTTTTCAGAATTTTCATTTATCTGTTGGTTTAAATTATCTAAATCCCAACCATAAATTTCTTCCATCAGATTTATAAATCCCATAGTTCCACAATCTATAAACCAGTTACCTGTGAAACATAGCTCAGATTCTATCATATTATTACTTCCTAATCATCCCAAATCCCATACTATTCTTTTCACCCAAACCACAATCATAAGCAAATTTAATCAATTCTTTATCTCCTTCAAGATTTAAATCCATCATAAAAGCTCTGTGGAAAGTTTTCATATCTCCTTTTTCTATTGTTATTCTTTTTCTTTTTACAAATTTCATGTCTGAACTTATTTTTATATCACCTATCTTAATTTCTTTGCTATAAAAGTCATTATATTTTTTTATCAAATTATTTTCTAGATTAGTATAAAATTTTTGATCTCCAGGACTTAAATCCCATGGTTTTAGTTTTCCATCTACTTCTTTTTTTATTCTTGCAATAATTGGAGAAATTGTTTTAACATTAGCTTCATTTTCAAATTTAGGATTAGCTAATAACTCTACTTTTTCTACAAATAATTTTTCTCCTTTAAAACTAACAGTTAAATCATCTAGGTATCCTTCTACTAAGCTTTTTATTAAATGATCATTAGGAGATGAAATTTGAAAATCAAATTCTCCATTTTTAGAAATGATTCCTTCTTTAACTATTTTTCTTTGTTTAATATTTAATTGGGAAAATGTAAAGAATTTAAATGTTTTAGAGGAGTGTAATTTACTAGCTAAATCTAAATCAGCAATTTTACTATACACTATTGATGAGATAATATGATTGTAATTAAAAGGTATGAATAGGCTATTTTTCGATTTTAAAGATATTTTCAATCTCATTTTACTATCCTTATGATTTAAATGTTTTCCCTATATACTTTAAATTTTTTATACATATATATCAAATTATATTTTTAATTTCTATTTTTATTTAAGAATAATATATTATTTAACTCTTTCGCTTATATGCTTATCCTATAGCAAATAAGTTAAATGGATGATGCTCCTTTTATTTAATGATGTATTTATATAGTAGAAAATACATAAATCTTAATGTAAATATAATTAATTTTGTTTTTGGTGATTATTTATGGGTAAAAGAGGTCCTAAATCTAAATTTACAGATGTTCCTTGTCCAAATGAAGAATGTGATGATTATGGTAAGGTAAATAATGAAAATATTGTTGGGAATGGAACTTATATGACAAAGAATGGTAAAGTTCAACAATTTAAGTGTAAAACTTGCAATAAAAGTTTTATTTCTAATTCTAATACTATTTTATATGATTTAAGAACAGATGAAAACACTGTGTTTTTAGCTTTAAAAATGATTCTCAAAGGAATGAGCTTAAGAGGAGCTGCAGAAACTTTAGAAGTTAAATTAGATACTGTTCGCCGATGGCTAAAAATTGCAGCAGAACATAGCGAAAAAGTCAATAAAGTTCTAATGAAAGACTTAAATGTGGATAAAGTAGAACTTGATGAATTATGGACTTTTGTTAAAAAAAAACGTTTCCGGGAATGGACTGTAAAAGAGAAGAAGAAAGATGGGTCTGGTTAAGCTTTGATCCCAAACACAAAATAATTTTAGCAGCCCATCTTGGAGACATGACCCAAAAATCATCAGACGAAATCATAAAACAAACATCCGAAGTTATTAACGAAAATAACCTACCATTATTCGTTACAGATGGAAGAGAATACTATAAACATTCATTAATAAAGAAATACAGCGAAACCATACAACCAAAAACCATAATAATAAATGGAAAACTTCAAAAACCAATTTTAAAACCTTTTAAAGAATTAAAATATGCACAAGTAATTAAAACAAAAAAAGACGGAAAACTAAAAAGTGTAAAGAAAAAAATCATTTTTGGAAAAACAGAAGAAATAGACAACTCAAAAATCTCAACAACACTAATTGAACGTCAAAATTTAAATCTAAGACAAGACAACAAAAGACTAACTCGAAAAACAATATCCTACTCCAAAAAAGACGAATGGCTACAAAAAGCCTTGAACCTATATAAATCCACACATAATTTCATAAAACCACACCATTCACTCAAAAAAAAGAATATAAAGAAAATAAGAAATAATGTATGGAAAAAATATGATAAAATAACTCCAATGATGTCTATAGGATTAACAGACCATATATGGTCTTTAAAAGAGTTTTTAACATATCCTTATCATAAAATATAATTAAATAAAAGGGTCATTATCTAATTTAAATTTATAAAATTATACAACTGTATTTTTACTAAAATAGCATTATTTACTATTAAATTTAAAATTTTAAGGGATTTTAATCCATATATTTTCATGAATTTTCAGACACCCTGTTTTGTATAATTTTTTGTCTGCATCTTTTTTAGTAAAGTTCCATTTTATTTTGCTTTTATTTTTATTTCTTTTTTCGCACCAAGCTTTAGTTTCGCTTTTTTAAAATAATGCGAATGTTTTTACGACTTAAAGTTTCAAATTCATCCTTTTCATTCAAAATTTCTGCAATTAATCTTAAGATCCAGGTTTTTCTACCTTTAGGTGGATCGCTACATGCTAATGCAATTATTCCCATTTCTTCTCGAGTTTCATATTTTTTAGGTTGACCTGAACACTTTTTATCATGTAAAGCAATTTCTAAACCATTTTTCAAATATTTATTTTTAATTCTACTAGTTTTGACAAAGATTTTGATATATTCGAAGACATAGTAAGAATCCATTAAACTACAAGGTTAGGAAAATGACAAAAAAACAAATCCTCACAATATTTTTTCTGATACTTTCATGTTATTGTATTGAAAGTTTATTTTTTTATTTTTTTGATGTTTATAATTAATATTATTTTGTTTTTAGATATTCATTGTTATTTCATTATTTGATCTTTTCTATTTGATTCAAGTAAAAATATTCAATAAATAACACTATAAACTGTATATATGCCTATCAGTGGGTCTGATTTATATGAAATAATTAAGAGTTTAAGAGATTCAAGATGTTTTGAAATAAATATATCATGTTTTTCTAAAAGTACAGATGAAATCAGTTTTAATCTTTAAAAAAACTTAATAAAATCCTTATATTTTAATTTAAACTATTTTCCATAAAGCCAATTTTTAATGATAGTAAATATTGTGGATTTTCTTTTATTGTTAAAATTAAAACATTAACTTTTAAAATATTATTTTTAAAGGCTAAATAAATTGTATTTTTATAAAATATTAACACAATAGACTCTAAAATACTAAATAATATACCAAGCATCTTCAATTTTTTTCAATTATCAGACACTCTGATACCTATAATTTACTCAGTTTTTTTAGAAACAATAATAAATTACTATCTAATTATAAATGCAGTATTTTATATAAAGTTCAAATAGTGTTGATGAAAAGTAATGCGGGTTTAGTGTTTTTTTACATAGCATTTATATATTACTTATGATATATTACTATATATGCGGAAAGAACAAACGACATTACACTTACAAGGAAAAACTATATACATAGTAACCGCAAAAGGAGGGTGGAGCTTAATAATAATGCCTGATAAAATAATATTGGACAACTACCACAACAAAGGAGGGCATATACACCCAGAACCAAAAGAACACAAAAAAGAAATAAAAATAAAACACGATACACAAAATGAAAACTTAAATGTACTTATAAACCATATTAAAGAAAATAATGAATTAATGATAAAAGAATTAATTGAGGAGTTGAAATAAATGATTATAAGTTTAATTAAAGAACAAAGCACAAAAGAATATGATGAACAAATGAAAAAGGAATATGGAAGTATGGAAAAATTAGAAAAACTATTAGAAAAAACACCTGAAAACACATTATATTTTGACTTACAAAACTGGAAACTTTTACTAGAAAACCCAGAAGAACCCATAATAAAAAAAGAAGTAATAATCACTGATAAAATAAGCATAGGGGAGAATGAAATACAAATATTAAATATTATAAAAAATGAAAAACCAAAATCCGTAAGAGAAATAGCCTTAAAAATAAAAAAAGACCCAGCTAATATTAATAACAAAATTAACCATTTAGCTAAAGAAGGATTAATTAGCTTCAAAAAAGGGTTAAAAAATAGTAAAATCCCAACACTAACTTATGATAAAATAGAAATAGCTATTTAGAATATTCACTATTTTTCAAGAAATTCTAACAATTTATCTAATTGTTCATCACCTTACCCTGCAATAATGAAAAAACTAGGATATTTTTAAGACAATGTAATTTTCATATTTTTTATTTAAGTATAGTATTTTGATAATTTTTTATCAGCATTTTCTTTAGTGAAATTCCAGTTTATTTTACATTTATTTACATTTATTTCATTTCTGTAGTTCTGATAAGCTGTAGTTTCTTTAATTAGTAATTTTTTGTTACTTATTCTTCTTCCAGTGCATTGTGTGTCCATTACATTAATTTCAATTTCGGCAATATTAAGCCAGCTGGCATGTTTTGGAGTGTAATAAAAAGTTACTTTGCTTATCAACTCTATGGCTTCTTTATGTTCAAAATTTTCAAGAATAGAAAGATAAGTGTGAGTATTTAAGTTATCCATTATAATTCGTAGATGTTTAGCATCAGAATACACATCATTAACTAAATATTTGATGTAATTAGCAAAATCTGCTTTAGTTCTTCTGTTTGTAACTGTTATGTCTCTTTTTCCGCCTTTAAAGTCAACGGCGACAAAAATATTGGCTGTTCCATTTCTACTGTACTGATAATCATATTTTTCAGGACTTCCAGGTTTCATCGGAATTTTATCCACA
>NZ_LWMV01000176.1 GCF_001639295.1 Methanobrevibacter curvatus
AAAAAAAATTAAAAATAAAAAAAAAAAAAAAAAAAAAAAAAAAATGAATTTGAATAAAATAAATTATTATATAGTGTATTAAATATAAAGTATTAATATGTATATAAATTATATATAACACAATTTATATATTTTTCTATTAATAAACACTTCTGTCAAGTAGAGAAATTTTTGATTTGAAAATGATTGCTTTTTGATTTTTCAGTTAAAAATTCCTTCTATTGCTGTATAGGTATCTTTTGTATAGTAGTCTGCTTTTTTTAGCCTGAGTATAAATTTGTTTTCTTTTTCTATTACTTGTAAATATAGTTTGGTTGATGGGCAGAGTCTGTCAAAAATTATTATTATTATTATTATTATTATTATTATTATTGATTATTGGCTTTTTTAGGTCTATTATTTTGAATTAATGTTTCAATATTTTCGTATGCTAGTGTATGTTATCCAATTGGCGGTTGGGAAAATTATTTAATTGATTATAAAGTTATTTTTAACGTTATAAAGAGTAAATATCCTTGTTTTATGTCTTTTTATTTCTTTTAAGACTCTTAATAAACATCAAATTCTTCTCTTGTTATTTTTACATTAGGCAAATCTACTCGTGGTTCATCAACAACAAATACCTAATATCCATTAAAATCTTTTAAATAATTAAATTTAGCAGAATAAAAATCAGTTAAAGTATCTGAATCAGTTCTTTTAAAAATATTCCAATCTAAAAAATAATTTTCGCTCAAGCAATATTTACTTGTTTATATATGTCTCATAATCTTCAAATTTTTCATTAAAATAATATTCAATCCTTAAAACCATTGTTTTACTTTTATTTCCAAGAATATAAAAAGCAAGACCTTCAAAAGATATTTTACAATTACGAGTAAATTTATTTTTTACTAAAACAAAATTTTCTTATTTCTTTATTTATTAAACTTTTCAATATCATTAGATATAGTTTTAACATTCTAAATCTCCTACATTCAAGTAAATTTAAATAATTTTGGAAAAAAGAAAATAAAACTATTTAAAAAATATAAACACAAGTAAAAATATATTAATATGATATTGAATAAAATTAGAATTTATAATATTTTAATTTAACTTTTAAAATTCATTTAAATTAATAAAAAAATATAATAAGGCAATAAAAATTAAATATAAACCTATTTTAATTTAAAAAAGAATTAAAAAAAGAATTAAAAAAGAACATTATAACAAAAATAGAAAACTAAATGAAAAATAGAAAATAATTATTACTTGGTAGCAGTGATTAGTAAAAAAATGAAATTAAAAAAAGACATAATTATAAATTAAAAAAAAGATTAAAAAAATAAAAAAAAATGAAAAAATTAAAAAAATAAATATTTAAAAAATATCTTTGTATTCTTTATAAATTTCTTCAAATACCCATTCCATGGATAAATATCTTTCACCAGTATCTGGTAAGATTACAACTATGTTTTTATCTTTATTTTCATCTTTTTTAGCTAATTGAATAGCAGCATATGCAGCAGCACCAGAAGAAATACCTACTAAGATACCTTCTTTTTTAGCTAATGCAATCATAGTTTTTCCCGCATCTGCATCATCAACAGTTATAATTTCATCAACTAATTCTGCACCATAAATATCTGGAACAAATCCTGCTCCAATACCTTGGATTTTATGTGGTCCTGGAGATTCGCCGGACAAAACTGGAGAAGAAGATGGTTCAACAGCAATTGCTTTTAAATTAGGATTGGATTCTTTTAATACTCTTGAAACACCTGTTATAGTGCCACCAGTACCAACACCAGCAACAAGAATGTCAACTTTACCATCAGTATCAGCTAATATTTCTTTACCTGTAGTTTCATAATGAGTTGCAACATTTACAGGATTGGAAAATTGGCTTACAGAAAAAGAGTTCGGTGTGTTTTCTAAAAGTTCATTAGCTTTAGCTATTGCTCCACCCATACCTTTTGGTCCTGGAGTTAAAACAAGTTCAGCACCAAAAATTGCCAAAAGTTTTTTTCTCTCTGCAGACATTGTCTCAGGCATAGTTAAAATAAGCTTGTATCCTCTTGCTGCAGCAACAAAGGCAAGTCCAATTCCAGTATTTCCACTAGTAGGCTCAATTAAAATTGTGTCCTTATTAATTTTTCCTTCTTTTTCTGCATCATTAATCATTCCAACTGCTATTCTATCTTTTACACTACTTAAAGGATTAAATGATTCTAATTTAGCAACAATAGTTGCTTTTAGCCCATCATCTATCTTGTTAAGTTTTACTAAAGGGGTATTACCCACAAGTTTTGTTATGTCTTCGGCAATATTACTCATATTTTCACCACATTATTGAATTATTCATATTTACACCATATAATAATATTATTAAATTCTATACTATAAAATTACCTATACTATAAAATTATCTAAAATTTCTACAAATAAAAAAAGTAAAAAAAATAAAAATAAAAAATTAAGATTAAAATAAAAAACTAAAATTAAAATAAAAAATAAAAAATAAAAAAAATAATTCACAACTTTATTGAACTGCTTTCTTTAATGCTTGATCTATATCTGCAATAATATCCTCAACATTTTCAATTCCAACAGAAAGTCTTACAAAATCTGGAGTTACACCAGTAGTTTTTTGCTCTTCTGGAGAAAGTTGAGAGTGAGTAGTAGATGCAGGATGGATAACTAAAGATTTAGAATCTCCAATGTTTGCTAAATGAGAAAGTAGTTCTACACTATTTATGAATTTTTTACCTTCTTCAATTCCACCTTTAATTCCAAAACCAACTAATGCTCCAAAACCACCTTTTAGATATTTTTTAGCACCATCATGAGAAGGATCATCTTCTAAACCAGGATAATTTACCCATGAAACCAAATCATGGTTTTTTAAGAATTTAGCTACTTCTAAAGCATTTTCACTATGTTGTTTAATTCTTAAAGATAATGTTTCTGCTCCTTGCAATAAAAGGAATGCATTGAAAGGGCTTAATGAAGGTCCAACATCCCTTAAAAAGTTTCCTCTTGCTCTTATAATATATGCTAAAGCTCCAAATGCTTCTGTATAAACTAAACCATTGTATGCTGGATCAGGGGTTGTAAATACTGGGAATTTACCATTTGCCCAATCAAATTTATCCCCAGTTACTATAACTCCACCAATACTGTTACCATGACCACCGATGAATTTAGTGGCAGAATCTACAACAATATCTGCTCCATGTTCTATTGGCTTAACTAATCCAACAGCTGAGGTATTATCTACAATTAAAGGAATACCATTTTCATGCGCTATTTTAGCCAATTCTGCAAAGTCAGGAACATCTAACTTAGGGTTTCCTAAGGATTCTGCATACAATGCCTTTGTATTTTCATCAATTGCATCTGCATATGCACTAAGGTCTTGGGAATCTACAAATTTCACACTTCTACCTAAATTAGGGAAAGTATTGTTAAATAAAGAGTAAGTTCCCCCATAAAGATTATCCCCAGAGACTATATTGTCTCCTACTTGAGTTAAGTTTAATATTGAGGTCGTAATAGCTGCTGCTCCTGATGCAAATGACAATCCTGCCACTCCACCTTCAATAGCTGCTACTCTCGCTTCAAATACATCGTTTGTAGGGTTTGTTAGTCTTGTGTAAAGTTGCCCAAATTCTTGTAGTGCAAATAAGCTTGCTGCATGTTCAGTGTCTTTAAAAACATATGATGTAGTTTGATATATTGGTACAGCTCTTGATCCTGTAGTAGGATCTGGTTCTTCTTGACCTGCGTGTAATTCTTTAGTTCTGTCTCCGTAATTTTCGTTGACCATTTTATCTACCTTTTGATATTTTTTTTGATATTTTTTTACCTCATAATTATCTAAATATTGTATAAAAAAGATAATTATGGGTTTAATATAATAAAATTATAAACATTAAATTGTGAAAATTATTATAAACGAGGTAATAATTAGTTTACATTAATTAATTTATATATTTAATTAATTATATATAATATTTTTAAATATAATATTTTTAATTAGTTATATATAATATTAATTTTAATGCTATTAAATTTAGTTTATTAATTTTGTGCTTTTTTAGTGTCTGTTAAAAATTGTTGAGCTATTTTAAAACGAAATTTTTAGTTATTAATTATTTTAAGTATTTTAAGCAAACTGAAAAATTTCAAAAAATCCCACAAAATTTAACTCTTATTTTTTAAAAAAAGTTTTAAAAAACTTTACACAATATAACAATTGTTATATCTGATATATAAAGCTTATGATTTTTCTCCATAATAAATTAAGAAAAAATAAAATTTTTAAAAAAAAACATAATATTTAAATATAAAAAAACTTATAAATATAACAATTGTTATTTATTCTTTTAATATACATAATTAATTAAAAAAAATATAAATGTATATAAATTATATTATTAATATATTAAAATAGTTATGTAATGTTTATTATTTTATTAATAATTATGTATTAGATTAAATACTGCTATTAAATTAAATATTAATTAGTAAAATTTAATTATTAAATTAAATCTTAAATTAATTAACATTAATATATTCTTAAAAATTAATAAAATATTATTTAAATCCAAATAAATAACAATAAACTGTGTAAATATGTTAGAAATATATAATACAATGAAAAGAGATAAAGTTCCATTTAAACCGATAAACGATAAAAGAATTAATCTCTTTGTCTGTGGTCCTACTGTTTATGATGATGCACACATCGGACATGGTCGTACATATGTTTCATTTGACTTAATAAAAAGCTATTTAGAATTTAAAGGATATTTTGTATACTACATTGAAAACATCACAGATATTGATGATAAAATAATCAAAAGATCCAAAGAAAAAAATATTGATTCTGAAATTTTAGCAAAATTTTATGAAAAAAGATTTAAAGAAGACATGGAAAAATTAAATATTAAAGGCGTTAATCTTTTTCCAAGAGCAACTGAACATTTAAAAGAAATTTCAAGTCAAATTGAAAGACTATTATCCAAAGGAATTGCATATGAAAGTGATGATGGAGTTTACTTTGAAGTTGCTAAATTTCCAGATTATGGAAAACTATCTAATCAAGACCTTAAAAAATTAGATGGACATAGATTAGAAACTAATGAAAATAAAAAAGATGCAAAAGACTTTGCCTTATGGAAAAAAACTGAAGAAACTCCAAATTATCCATCTAAATGGGGCAATGGTAGACCTGGATGGCATATTGAAGATACAGCCATTACAGAAACCTATTTTGGTCCACAGTATGATATCCATGGAGGAGGTCTTGATTTAATTTTTCCTCACCACGAAGCAGAAATAGCTCAAATGGAAGCTGTAAGTGGTTTAAAGCCATTGGTTAAATATTGGATGCATACTGGATTTTTAAATGTTGATGGAGTAAAAATGTCCAAATCATTAGGGAATTTTATAACCATTAGAGAATTATTAGAAGATTGGGAAGCCATGGCTTTCCGCTTATTTGTTCTTTCTACACATTACAGAAGCCCAATTGATTTCTCTGAAAAATCACTAAATCAAGCATCAAAGAATCTAAAGAGAATAAAATTCACGACTCAAAACTTAATTGAATCTAAAGAAGAAATAGAAAACATTATTAAAACACATTTTAATGGTAAAATTGATTTATTAGATGAAATTATGCTTGAAAATAAAAATATAATAAAAAATAAAAATATAGAAGAAAATAAAAATGCAGTTGAAAATGAAGAAAATCAAAAATCACTATCTCAATTAAATGAATTTAAAAATAATTTCTTTAAGAGTTTAGATGATGATTTTAACACACCAAAAGCTTTAGCAAATATATTAAATTTCACAAAAACAATAAATACATTTATAACTACTACAAAAAGTGAATTTGTAAAAATTGAAAACATTAATCTCAATAAACTTAAATTTAACTATAAATATATATTAAGTACTTTAAAATTATTCAAAGATTTTGAAAATATATTTAAACTTGGAATTTTTGAAAAAGAAGAGCAAAATCAAGACAATATTTCAAATGACAGTTTAAATTTACTTTGTGAAGTAAGAGAAAAATTGAGAGAAGAAAAAAAATATGAATTATCAGATTATATTAGAGATAAAATTAATGAATTAGGAATAGATGTTGAAGATAAATAATAAGTCTATGTAAATTATAAAAAAAATAATATTAAATAAATAATATAAGATTAAAAATAAAAAATAAGCCTTAAAGAGGATAAAATGAAAGGAAAATCAGTAGGGAATGTTGAGTTAAAATACCTTAAAACAGATAAAGAATTAATACTGGAGTCTGGAAAAACATTAAAAAATATCACAATAGCATATGAAACATATGGAACATTAAATAACGAAAAGACAAATGCTATTTATGTTTGCCATGCCTTAAGTGGAGATGCACATGTTGCAGGTTGGTATGAAGGAGATAAAAAACCTGGTTGGTGGGAAATCCTTATTGGACCTTCAAAAGTTTTAGACACTGATAAATACTTCATTATTTGTTCAAATATAATTGGAGGATGTAAAGGATCAACAGGCCCAGCATCTATAAACCCAGAAACAAATAAAGAATATGGTTTGGATTTTCCAGTTGTAACAATGAAAGATATGGTTGATGCTCAAAAAATTTTAATTGATTATTTTGGAATAAAAGAGCTATTTGCAGTAATTGGTGGATCAATGGGTGGGATGCAAGTATTACAATGGATGGTTTCATATCCTGAAATTGTTAAAAAAGCCATTCCAATAGCTACAACCTCACATTCATCACCTCAGCAAATAGCTTTTAATGAAGTTGGTAGACAATCAATTATCCATGATTATGATTGGAATAATGGAAATTACTACAATACAAATAAAGTTCCAAAGGGTTTAGCAATTGCAAGGATGATTGCTCATATAACTTATTTAAGTGATGAATCAATGTATGAAAAATTTGGACGTAATCTTCAAGACAAAAATGAGATTAGTTATAACTTTTCTACAGAGTTCCAAGTTGAAAGCTATCTCCATTATCAAGGAAATTCATTTGTAGATCGCTTTGATGCAAATAGCTATTTATACATAACCAAAGCCATTGATTATTTTGATTTAACAGAAAATGGCTCTTTAATTGAAGGATTGAAAAATGTTAAATCAAAAACATTGGTCATCTCTGTAGATTCAGATTGGTTGTATCCACCTTCACAATCAAAAGACATTGTAAATGCTTTAAATGCAAATGATATTGATGCTAGTTATGCTGAATTACAATCAAGTTATGGGCACGATGCATTTTTACTTGAAAGTGGACAGTTAAGTTATCTAATTAAAAATTTCCTTGATGACATTCGTGTTGAAGATATTATGTTTAAAAATATTTCAACCATCAAAAGTACTGCTGAAATTGAAGAAGCTGCAAATTTAATGATGGATGAAAATATTACCCATATTCCAATAGTTAGTGAAAATAACAAGTTAATTGGAATAGTAACTGCTTGGGATTTATCAAAGTCAATAGCTACCCATACAGACAATTTAGAAGCCATTATGACAAGAAATGTTTTAACTTGCAAATACAATGAAAAAGTAGATAAAATAGCTAGAAAAATGAGAGAATATGATTTTTCTTCCCTTCCAGTTGTAGACGATGATGGAAAGTTGATTGGGATTGTAACTACTAATAAAATTGGTCATTTATTATCTAATTAATATTAACACTATCAATAATATTGAAATATAATAGTTTGAATATAATAAGTTTACAAAAAAAATTAAAATTTAATTAATAAAATAATTTTAAATAATATAAAAATCAACTATTAGTTAACCTAAATTTAAGAAATACTTAAAGTCATAATAAAAAAAATAATTCAGTTTATAAATAACTTTTAAAAAAGTCGTTATAATAATATTAAAAAAAATAATTGATGATACTATGATATACTTAGATCATGCTGCTACTACGCCTGTAAGAGATGAAGTAGTAAAAGAAATGGAACCTTACTTTATAAAATACTTTGGAAATCCTTCTACTTATTATAAAATTGGAAGAGAAGCTAAAAAAGCTATGGAAAAAGCAAGAGTGCAAGTTGCAGAATTAATTGGTGCAAAGCCTGAAGAAGTCATATTTACAAATGGTGGAACAGAATCAGATAATGCTGCAATAAAAGGAATAGCTTTTAAAAATAAAAAAAAAGGAAACCATATTATTACTTCTGTTATTGAACATCCAGCTGTTGATGAGACTTGTAAATATCTTGAAAAACAAGGATTTGAAGTGACTTACCTTCCAGTTTATGAAGAAGGAATAGTTAGAGTAGAAGATGTAAAATCAGCAATTCGTGATGATACAATACTTATTACAATAATGCATGCCAACAATGAAATTGGAACCATTCAACCAATAGCTGAAATTGGTAAAATTGCAAAAGAGAATAATATTGCATTCCATAGTGATGCAGTTCAAAGTGTAGGTAAAATTCCTGTAGATGTGAATGATTTAAATGTTGATTTGCTTTCATTATCGTCCCATAAAATTTATGGACCAAAAGGAGTTGGAGCACTTTTTGTTAGAAAAGGAGTTCGCCTTGAAGAAGTTATTCATGGTGGAGGTCAAGAAAAAAATCTAAATTCTGGAACTGAAAATGTTCCTGGAATGGTTGGTTTAGGTAAAGCATGTGAAATAGCTAAAAATGAATTAAACCACAATATTACATACCTTACTCAATTAAGAGATGATTTGACAGACAAAATTTTAAATTCAATAGAAAAATCATATCTTAATGGAGATCTTAAAAGACGTGTTCCTGGAACTGTAAACCTTCGTTTTACTGGAATTGAAGGTGAAGGTTTAGTTTTGTTACTTGATGGTAAGGGAATATGTGCAGCCACTGGTTCAGCCTGTTCATCAAAAAAATTAGAAGCTTCACCTGTTTTAAAAGCCATTGGACTTGAAGATGTTGATTCTCATGGCTCATTAAGATTGACATTTGGAAGTGAAAACACTCCTGAAGATGTTGATAAAACTGTTGAAGCTATTAAAGAATCTGTTGCAAAGTTAAGAGCAATGTCACCAATTTGGAATAAAAAAGAGTAAAATTAAAAATCATCAATTTAAAAAAAAAAAAAAAAAAAAAATTAAATAAAAAAATTTTTTCATAATCATTAGGAGATCACTATGTATTCAGAAAAAGTAATGGATCACTTTCAAAATCCAAGAAATGTAGGTAAAATAGAAGATGCAAGTGGAGTTGGAGAAGTAGGAAATCCAACCTGTGGAGATATGATGACAATATACATTAAAGTAGAAGACAACATACTCACAGACATTAAATTTGAAACTTTCGGTTGTGGAGCAGCCATTGCTACAAGTAGTATTATTACTGAAATAGCTCTTGGAAAAACCGTTGAAGAAGCCTATGAAATTAGTAGAAACCAAGTGGCAGAAGCACTTGACGGACTTCCACCTGTTAAAATGCACTGTTCCAATTTAGCTGCAGATGGATTAAAAGCAGCCATTGAAAACTATTGGAAAAAAAATGGTATTGATAAACCATGATTTTGTAGTTTTAATGTTTTTCATTGTATAGTTTATATATTAACTTTATTTTATAAAAAATTTTAATTTTTTTATTCTCCTTTAAAAAAAAATTAAGCAACTAAGATACTATGGAATTATTAGAAAAATTTAATATTGTTCCAAATGATCCTGAATTATTTGAAATTGCATTTATTCATAAAAGTTATAAAGTTCAACACAATCTTCCTCATGATTATGAAAGATTAGAATTCTTAGGAGACTCTGTTTTAAGTTTAGCTGTTTCAGAATACATCTACAAAAAGCATTGTCATGACGAAGAAGGTAGTTTAACAAAAACCCGTTCTAATTTTGTTTGCGAGTATGCTTTAGATTATTATTCCTCTTATTTAGGATTAGACAGTTATCTTAAAATAGCTGAAGACAATTTAACAATAAATGAAATTAAATCTGCTAATGCAGATATTGTAGAATCTTTTCTTGGTGCACTTTTTTTAGATCAAGGAATAGAAAAAGTTCGTGAATTTTTAAAAGAACATATTTTTAAATTTATTGATTTAAATGTTATTTTCTTTAGAGACTACAAATCACAAATTAAAGAATATGGTGATGCTAAAGAGCTTAATATTCACTATGAACTAGTTAAAGAAGAAGGTTTTCAACATGACCGTACATTTTTAATGGAAATACTTATTAATGATAAAGTTATGGGTGAGGGCTACGGCAAAAATAAAAAAGAAGCCGAACAAGAAGCTGCTAAAGTAGCTATAAGAAAATTAGGGTTAAATAAAAAATAATTTATCTTATTTTGCTATTTTTATCATATTGTCAATTATTTATTGATAGAAAATTTGAAAACAAACTTTTAAAAAAAGTTTGATCAAAAGCCATTTAAAAACAAACTTTTAAAAAAAGTTTGATCAAAAGCCATTTAAAAACAAACTTTTAAAAAAAGTTTGATCAAAAGCCATTTAAAAACAAACTTTTAAAAAAAGTTTGATCAAAAGCCATTTAAAAAATAAATCATTTGATTTTATAAACAATACTTTTATTAATTTGAAAAAATCCAATTTAATCCTTTTTTAAAAGTTTATAAAAGTTTTATAAAAGTTTTATTAAATTTAATATCAATTTTAAATTAAAAATAATTTCTTCTTTAACATTCTTTAATATATACTAATTTTTAATAAAAATTTATTTTGTTTAATGATTTACAACTCTTAATTTATTTCATTTTCAATAGTGTCCCAGAATTCTAATGCCCAAGAACCTTTACCATCAATAATCATATCCAATAACCTTAATTTACCATCTTTTAACCTAAACAAGCGATAGTCTTGTTGAGACTTTTTTTTACCTTCTTTATTACAATCTAAATATAATCCATCATCATAATCAATATCAAAATCTCCAGATTTTACAAAATCTCCAACTAATGAATACCCATTCTTTACAGATTTATCTAATCTTTCTATTGTTTTTAACCATCCACCAGTTGCTCTAAAGCTTATATCTGGGTCAATATTTTTCATTTCTTTTTCCCAATTTAATATCATTTTATCACCATTTATTAAATACATTTAATTAATATATTAAAAAAAATAAAAAAAATTAAAATATTTATACTATTAATTTAAATGTATATAAAAATAATTTATTAAATAGTATATAACTAATTTACCCAAGAGAGCATTTGAAAAGTAATATTATTTTATTAAAAATAAATAAAAAATTAGTGATAAAATAAAATAATTAAGAGTAAATAAAATAATAATTGACAATTAAATTAATAATTTAATACTTAATTAATAAACTAATAAAGCAATAGGATATAAACTAACAACAAAAAGTAATAATAAATAATAATTTAATAATATTAAAAACTATTATAATACATGCCAAAAATATTTAAATTTTAAACGGTGCAAAAATGGAATTAATAAAAAATAAAAAAGTAATTATGGATGAAAAAAACATATACGAAGCAACAAACGATCAATATATTACAGTTATTGATTCAAATGATGAATTAAATATATTAAGAGAATATAGTGATAAAGGATATTCAATTAAAGCAAAAACACTCCCACACAAACATTGGATACTTATCAAAGAGTATAAAATTGAAAAAACAGAAATAATAGATGAAAATCCTCTTGATGAAAATTTAAACTTTCATCCAGGACCTTTAGGTGAAGAAAACTTTTCTGCTGATGATTTTGTCCTTGCAAGTGAAAGAAAATATGTTTATGTCTCATTTAAAAATATTGAAAATAAGTAGGCACTAAAAAAAAGTAGAGCATATTTAAAAAACAGCTATTGAGAAAAATACTTATTCATTAGATGCTTTAAAATACTTAAAGTAGCTATTAGGCTTTTTATTAGAAATAAAATTAAATAAGTTTTGATTTTCAAACTCAATAATGATTTGTTTTAATAGCTTAATATCACCTTTAGCTTTTTCAAGAGATTGTTGAGTAAGAGATAACCTATGTTCTAAACGTTGAAGTTGAATTTGAATATTTCCAAAATCTTTTAATTTTAAATCTATTTCTTTTGTTTCAAGTGTTCTAAGTTCTTTAATAACTTCATCTTTACTTTTATAGATTTCAGCTATTTTTTCATTAAATTTAATAATTTCTTGATTCCTTTCTTTTTCTTTTAAATATAAATCTTCTTTTAAATTTTTAATTTCTTTTTTTAACTCATCAAATGATAAATTAGAGTCATCATCTAATTTAGATTCATCTAATTCTGTTGTTTTTTTTACTCTCATCAAATCCCTATAACAATCAATCTAATTATAACAATATAAATTTTATTTTATATAATTTTAAGTAATTCTAAAAAATTTTAACTAATTTAAAGAATTTTAGCTAATTCTAAAGAATTCTAAGTGCTTTAAAAAGTTTTATTATGCCATACAATCAAATGAAAAAAAAACACAAAAAACAAATATATATTTACTTATTTAAATTACAAGTATATTTTAAATAATTCACTAAATCATCATGGACATTATCATCATCTAAGGCAAATTCAATTGAAGTTTTAAGCCATTCCAATCTATTTCCAATATCATATGATTTACCATTAAAAATATAACCATATATAGATGGTAATTTAGATAAAGCATCAGTTAATTGAATTTCACCACCAAAACCTGGTTCTGTTTCATTGATTAAATCAAAAATTTCACTTTCTAAAACATAACGACCCATAATAGCTAAATTAGAAGGTGCTTCATTAGCAGCTGGTTTTTCTACAAGTTCTTCAATGTTATACACTGAAGGTTCAACTTCTACACCTTTAATAACCCCATAACGTTCTATTTTATCATGTGGAACTGATTCCACAGCTATTGCAGATGAATTGTATTTCTTATGCACATTAATTAACTCTTTGGTACAAGGAACACTTCCTTTAGTTATTGTGTCTCCAAGCATTACAGCAAATGGTTCACTACCAATATGCTTTTCAGCACATGAAATTGCATCTCCAAGGCCTTTTTGTTTTTTTTGACGGACATAATAAATATCAGCAAGTTTTGAAATGTCTTTTACTTCTTTTAAAAACTCATTTTTGTTGTTTTCTCTTAAAGTATATTCTAATTCAAATGAACGATCAAAGTGATCTTCAATTGACTTTTTTCCCTTTCCAGTAATTATTAAAATATCATCAATTCCAGAATCTACTGCTTCTTCAATAACATACTGAATTGTTGGCTTATCATAAACTGGTAACATTTCTTTTGGTTGTGCCTTTGTAATTGGTAAAAACCTAGTCCCTAGCCCAGCTGCAGGAATAACTGCCTTCATTTTTACACCTAATCCATATAATAATTGTTTAAAAAAAACTGATTTAAAAAAAAAAAACGATTATAAAATCAAAAAAGAAAAGTTTAAAGTAAAACAAACTAAAATTAAATAAAAATGCAGGGAACGGGATTCGAACCCGCGAAGGGCTACCCCACTAGGCCCTCAACCTAGCGCCTTTGACCGCTCGACCATCCCTGCAAATGATTTAAATAAAAAATATAAAATAAAAAAACTAAACAAATTAATTTTTTAAAATATTTTATAAAAATTCTTTAAAATATTTTACAAAATTAAAATATAAAATAGCATAATAAGATATATTTTTAAAAGTATATAAATTTATTGATATTTTCAGATAAAAATTAATTTATTTCATATTATAATATCCAATTTATTATTCATTAAATATTAAAATTAGACTCATAGAATTAATTATATAAAGAAGTAATTTATAAACAAAAAATTGCTTCAATAAAGTACTAAATAACTGCTCCATAAAATCTTTTTAATTGAATTCGAGTAATTTAATCGAATTATTTATATTTTTATAAAGATTAAATTTTCTATCATCAAAACAGTGACTTTGTGGGATAATCATCCAGTAAATAAATATTAATCCAATTACTTTATATTTCTTTAAATATTCAAATTCTATATTTTCTTTCTTTATTTTTACATAGCTATTATTTAAATCTATTCTTCCAAAGAGAATATTATTTTCATTGATTTGTTTTCTTTTAATTTTTTTATCATTAAAATAATTTTTAAATCCTTATTTTTCGATTTTATTTTATTTTATTTTTTTAGTCTTTTTTTATCATAAGTTTTTTATACTTGTTTTTCATATAATTATTTATTGATTATTTTTTAGGCAGTTTATATTTTAAGATATTATGAATAAAAATATAAGTAAAAATATAAATAAAAATCAATACATTAATACAATATATGTTATTAAAATTATTAATCTATATTAGCTTTTTAAAGTAAATGTTATATAATATTTTGCTAAAATTGAAAATTTTATTTATTATAAATAAATTATTTTATCCTTATTATAAGTTTGTTATATAAGTTCATTATAATTTTTTGTTTAATTTTTACTTTAATTTATTTTTTATTTTAATTTATTTGACATTTAAGGTTACATTTAAGGAGATATTTATGATAGTCAAAGATTGGTGTTCTTTTTGTGGAGAGTGTGCTGGAGTTTGTCCAAGAAACTTAATTGAAGTTAAAGAATATGCTCTGGTATTTAATGAAGGGTCTTGTAAAGAATGTGATACTTGCATTAAAGCATGTCCTGTTAAAGCCCTTGAAAAGGAGGAAAATTAAATGATTGAAACTGATGTATTAGTTGTTGGATCAGGTCCTGCAGGATCATCTGCTGCAAAACATGCTGCCCTTTCTGGAGCAAAAGTTATTTTAATAGATAAAAAATCTGAAATTGGTTCTCCAAAACGCTGTGCTGAGGGAGTATCTAAAGAAGGACTTAAATTTTTAGGAATAGAACCTAAAATTGATCGTTGGGCTGTAAAAGAGATTGATGGAATTCGTTTAGTTGCACCTAATGGGACCGATGTTTGGTTAAATGATGAAATCGAACTTCCTGAGGCAGGATTTATTTTAGAACGTAAAGTATTTGATAAACATATGGCTATGGATGCAGCTAGAGCTGGAGCAGAAATTAGAATTAAAACATTGGCTAAAGGATTAGAAAAAAGAGGAGACTCTTTTATTGTTAAATGTGAGTCATTTGGTGAATTATTTGAAATTAAAACTAAGATTGTAATAGCTGCTGATGGCCCTGAGTCACATATTGGTCGTTGGGCAGGTCTTAAAACTCAAACTAAAGCTAAAAATATGGAATCAGGCATTCAATTTGAAATGTGTAATGTTGAAATGGAAGATCCTAATGTTTTAGAGTTTTATTTTGGTAAAGTTGCTCCTGGAGGTTATGCATGGATTTTCCCTAAAGAAAATGACATTGCAAATGTTGGTCTTGCGGTTACAGCATCAGAAACTGATAAAACAGCTTTTGAACACCTAGTTGATTTTGTTACAACTTGTCCAGCTACAAAAAATGCTCAAGCTGTTGAGTTAAATGTTGGTGGAGATCCTGTTGGTGGATTTGTTAAAAATATATATGGAGACAATATTTTAGTTGTTGGAGATGCAGCAGGTCAGGTAAATCCTTTAACTGGTGGAGGAATTATTTCTGGTATGACTTGTGGAATGTTTGCAGGTCAAGTTGCTGGTGAAGCTATTAAAGAAGGAAACTATTCTTCTAAACAATTATCTAAATATGCTGATATGTGTGATGAGCATATGGGAGCTAAAATGAAAAAATATTTAAAAACTAAAGAATATTTATTTTCATTGACTGATGATGAGTTAAATTCAATAGCTGATGCATTCCAAAATGTTAAATTTAAAGAAATTTCCACTACAGAGTTAATTAAACAGTTAGTAAAAGTCTCTCCTAAGGCATTATTGAAACTAGGTAAATTATTTTAAAAATTTTAATTAAATTAATAATTTTAATAGGTTTAATAGAATTAGTAATTTTAATTTTTTTATATTTTAATTATTTTAGTATTTTTAATATTTTAATTATTTTAAATTTTTTAATATTTTATTAATTATTTTAAGGCATAAAATTTATTTATTTAAATACATACTTTAAAAATAACATTAATATGGTTGATAAAATGGAATACAATTTGTCAAGAAAATTGATTGCTGAATTTGTTGGAACATTTATGCTTGTTTTAATGGGAACCGGTTCAGCTATTGGAGCAGCTTTGATTGTTCATCAGTACATTCCTTCTGGTGCAATTGGAGCTTTAGGTGGTTTTACTGAATGGTTAGCAGTTAGTTGGGGTTTTGGAATAACAGCTGCTGTGGTGATTTATGCTATTGGAAAGATTTCAGGAGGACATATTAATCCTGCAGTTACTATAGGATTGTTGGTTACTAAAAATATCTCTTTAAAAGACGGAATTGCATATATAATAGTTCAATTTATTGGAGCTATTGTTGCCTCCCTTTCACTTTTTATCATTTTTGGAGATCCTGGTGTTATAATTGGTCATCTTGGTGCCAATGCCCCAGCTGCAGGTGTTAGTTCAATACAAGCCATTTTTGCTGAAGCTATTGGGACATTTTTATTAGTTTTAGTGGTTATGGGTGTTGCTGTTGATAAAAAAGCAGATTCTGGTGTTTATGGAATAGCTATTGGTTTAGCTATTGGAATCTCTTTAACATTTTTAGGTCCACTTACTGGAGGATGTATTAATCCTGCAAGAGGATTTTCACCAATGCTAATCGCTTATTTAGCTGGAGGACCAAATCTGCTTGGAACTTATCCAATATTCCTTATAGGCCCAATAGTTGGTGGTATTGTAGCGGCTTTACTTTACTCCTATATTGGAAAACCAAATGAAGAATAAAATTAACTTTTAATTTTTTAACTAATTTTTTTTTATTTTTTATTAACTTTTTTTATCTTTCTTTTTTTCATTTGGTTTAAATAATATTTCTCTTTTTTCTTTTTTTTCTTCTTTTTTTTCTTTCAGTTTTTATTACTTTTTAAAGGCATTATTTAATACATTTTAAATTTTTACACATTATCCTCCCCCCCCCACAAATTTTATTTTAATTGTTATACTAAAATAGTTTTAATTAGCCCAATATAATATAATTTTAATAATGCATGAAGATAATTTTGATAATATGAAAATAGATGATGGAATAGTAATCTTAGAAATAGAACCAAATAGCTTAATTATAAATTCTAAATATTTTTATCCAGTTTTAATTTATGATGATAAAAACCTTTGTTTAATAGATACTGGACTTCCAGACAGTTATAATTCAATTAAAAATAAAATGAAGAATGAAGGGTTTGATATTGCAAATTTAAATAAGATTATTTTTACTCATCAAGACATTGACCATATTGGAGGTCTTAGAAGTATTTTAAGCAAGGTTCCTAAGATAGAAACAATGGCTCACAAATTGGATAAGCCATTTATTGAGGGAGACATTCCATTAGAACGGTCTAAGTTTATTAAAGGAAAATTTAAAAGTTTTTTATTTAAATTACTAATGAATTATTATATCAAGTTTAAAAAAATATTATTTAAAATATATAAAACACTAGAAAATAGAGATATATTAGATATTGCTGGTGGAATCAATGTTATTCACACCCCTGGTCATACCCCAGGTCATATCTGTCTTTATCACAAGAAATCTAAAACTATGATTGTTGGAGACGAGTTAAGAATAATTAATGGGAAATTGGTAGGGGTAAATGAAAATTTAATGAATGAAGAAGATGTTAAAACTGCTTACAGTTCATTAAAAAGTTTACTTGATTATGATATTGAAAATATCGTAACTTTCCATAGTGGTTTATTTAAAGATAATCCAAATAAAGCCATTAAAGATTTAATTGAGAAATTTAACAAATAATGCTTAAACAATTAAATTTAATAATATTTTTAAAGAACTGTGCATCAATTCAAAAATCTAAGCTTCTAAATTTAGTTAATTAAGTTAAAATTAGATTTATAAAGTTATAATTAAGTTTATTATTCTTTAAAATATTTTAATTTAAATTTAACTAATTAATATGAGTTATTTACTAATTATAGCTATTTTTAAATGTTTATTTTTATAGGAACATATATTAATATTTTAAATACATTTCAACATATTGTAATTAAATATTTGTTTTTATAAAAAATAACCAATGCACAGCCTCTTAAAAATAAAAAATCAAACAGAAAATTATCAATAATGTATTGCACATAATTAATATTTAAATAAATTTATAACAAATTTTTTTAAAATAAAAAAATATGGTTGGTTTAATACGAAACAGTAAAAATGATATAAACAAAGCAATTAAAGTTGCAAAAAAATATATTGCTCAATAGATCTGAGTAGTTTAGAATTTAATTATTACAATTTATTTTCTTTATTTTCTAAATATTTGTCTTTTTATTATTTTTACTTTTTTTATTCCAAGCTATTTCGAATCTTTCATGGTAATTTTGTGCTATGTCTTCGTACATATTCCAAATTCCAATTGCTGTTTCTGGGTATGGTTTTCCATTACTTTTAAACTTTGCAAATATATGCATCATTTCTTTTTCATCTCTAATAATCATCTTTGCAGTGGGGAGGTTGAATTTAGCTATTTGTGCACTTGAATATTTTAATAGCTCTTTTGAATCAACCTTTTTGTATTTTGTATGTAGTTTTGCATTTACCATTATTTTTACATCTACTCCTTCTCTCACTTTTTGGCTAATTTTTGATTCTATTAAGTTCAATTCTTTTTCAAATATAAAACCCATTCGAATGGCTATTGTTTTTCTTGCCTTTGATATTAGCTCTAATTCTTTTTCTATAATTTTTTCAGGTCCATGTATTAACCAAACAGGGGCTGGAACTTTTGAAAGTTGGTTTTCATATATTTCTTCTAAATTTTTTTCACTATTTTCTAATTCAGTTATAATATTTCTTTTATTTTCTCTAAAAATTTCTTTAGGAGGAACTACAGTGTATTTTGATGGTCTAGTATGTTTAACTTCAATAAAACCCTTTTTTTCTAAGAGTTTTAATACTTCATATATTCTTGACCTTGGAATCTTAGCTTGTTCAGCTATTTCTCCTGCTGTTGCTGTTATCATATAATTTAATGCTAAATATGAGTTAGATTCATATTCTGTTAGCCCAAATTTCCTAAGAGATTTTATTATATTCTGATTTATTTCATTTTTCATTTGAGTTGCCTTAAATTTTGTTTGTTTCATTAATTGAGTTTACTTTATGATACGTTTAGATATATTATTTTTAACTTTAAACTATGCTATTTTAGCTTTAAATTGTAATATTTTAATTCAAATTATGCTATCTTATAATTCAAATCATAATATTTTTATAATTCAAATTATTATATTTTAAATTTAATTATGCTATTTTAAATTTAATTATGCTATTTTTCAATTTAAATTATCTAATTCTAAATCTAATATTATTTTTATTGTATTTATATTTTGTTTTAAAACATACTGTATTAGTGACAATATCTT
>NZ_LWMV01000177.1 GCF_001639295.1 Methanobrevibacter curvatus
TTCTGGAGGATCAGTACATGCCAATGCTATTATTTCAGTTTCTTTTTCAACATCATATTTCTTTGGCTGACCAGAACGAGGTTTATCATTTAAAGCAGACTCTAATCCTTCATCTAAGTATCTTTTTTTAATTTTAGCAATAGTGCTTACACTAATATCTAAAATATCAGCAATATCTTCTATTTTTTTACCTTTATTGAGTAATAAAAGAATTCTAGCCCTATTTATTTCTTTTTCTTTTTTAACCATCTTTTTTAAAGAATTATAATCATTTTCTCTGAGTTCTAATTTTCTATGTTTCATATTATTATAATATATAATTTAAAGTATATAAACATTTAGAATTAAATTGCCTTAACAATAGGTTTTAACATGTTTAATTTAATATCTATTTTTATAAAAAAACATTACACAGCCTCTTTAAAAAAAAATGAAAAAATGTTTTAAACAAATTGTATAAAAATTGTATACATTGATAAAACATTAAAAATTTTAAAAAATAAATGAATAAATAAAGAAATAAATAAAAAATATATTAAATTCCAAAAACTTTTTTTGCTGTGGATTCTGTGATTTTATCCACTTCGCCGTAGCTTATTCCTTTTAATTGAGCTATTTTTTTAATTGCATTTTTAACATTTACTGGCTCATTTCTTAAACCTCTTTCTAAAGCAAGATATGGACTATCTGTTTCTGTTAAAATATATTCTAATGGAATTTCTTTAAACAAATCCTGGTGTTTTTTTGAATAACAAATCATAGTGGCTACAGACATTTTATAATCTAAATTCATGATTCTTTTAGCTGTTTTTAAACTTCCACTAAAACAATGAAATATTACTTCTGGAATGTCTTCATAATCTTTTATTATATTAAATGCTTTTCTTTCAGCATCTCTACAATGGATTAAAATTGGTTTTTTATATTCATTTGCAAGATGTGCAAATTTATGAAAGATTTTTTTTTGTTTTTCACGTTCTGATTTATCTTTAACATAAAAAAAATCCAACCCTACTTCCCCAATAGCTACAATTTCATCCATATGACTGATAGTTTGATTAATAACTTTATTTAAAACTTCTTCACCTATTTTAGCAGAAGATATAGGATGAAATCCAAAACTTGTGTAGATAAATCCATCATGTTTGTTTGCCAATTTTAAAGAGCTTATATTCCCATCAAATGATGTTCCAGAATTTATAATTGCTGTCATCTCTTTTTTAGCTCTTTCAACTACATTTTCTCTATCTTCATCAAAATCTTCAAAATCAAGATGGCAATGAGTATCTATTATTTAAATCACCTGTGAAATAACAAAATATATTAATAAATTGAATTTATTTAGTTTTTAATTTAGTTTTAAATTTACTTTTGACTTACTTTTAATTTATTTTACTTATGATTTTAATCATTTAGTTTTAAATTTTAATTTTAAGTTTGTATCCTACTTTAATTCTAATTTAAACTTTACTTTATATTCTAATTAAATTACAACTTGAGTTTTAATGTAATCCTAATTTAATTCCCAAATCGTCTATCTCTTTCCTGATATGATCTAATAGCTCTTAAAAAATCAACATGCCTAAGTTCTGGCCATAAGCTGTCGCAGAAATAAAGTTCTGAGTAAGATGACTGCCAAAGAAGAAAACCACTTAAACGTTCTTCTCCACTTGTCCTTATAATCAAATTTGGATCATCTAATCCTGCAGTATATAAATTCTGACTGACTAAAGCTTCATTAATATCTTTTTCAGTGATTTTTTCTTCTTTTAATAGCTTAGCTATTTTTTTTATTGCATCTACAATTTCTAATCTTCCATCATATCCAATGGCTATATTAAAAAGCCTTTTATTGTAATGTGCAGTTGATTCTTCAGCTTCTTCTATCGCTTGCCTTACATCTTCAGGTAAAAGCTCAATCTTCCCTACTACCTTAACCTTTACCTCATTTCTGTGAATTTTTTCATGGGAAACTATTCTTTTGAAATTTTTAATAAATAATGCCATTAAACCTTCAACTTCTTCCATGGATCTGTTAAAATTTTCTGTTGAAAATGCATATGCAGTTACAATCTCTATTCCCAAGTCTATACTCCAATCTAAGACTTTTTCCAATGTGTCCACTCCAATTTCATGACCTCTAACAACATTGATATTTCCTTGCATTTTCGAAAATCGACGATTGCCATCCATTATTACGGCTATATGTTTTGGCATATTATCAATTGATAAATTTCGAGATATGTACCATTCGTAAAGTTTATATAATGGGTTTTTAGCCATTTTATCTCCAATCATTAATTCTAAGTATTAATTTTTAATTATAATCCTACCAATAATTAATTATAATTATATAAAATTAGTTAAATTAATTGTTAAATCTTAATTAAATTAAGTTCTAATTTATTTTTAAGAAAAAATATAATTAATCTTTCTTATATAAAAAAAAATATAATTTTTTTTAAAAGCTATGAATATTTATTTATTATTTATTTATTATTTTTTTTTAAAAAAAAATGGAATATATAAATAGTATTTGTTGTTCATTTTATTTAATAATTTTCAATTTATAAAACTAATTAAAAAGTTAAGATAAGATTTGATATTAATTAAATTCTCTTAGCTAAAAAATAAGCAAATTCAATAGACCTTTGATATCCTTTAATTGATTGATCCCTACTTGTATCAATAAATATTTTGTCAGAACTTAAAGCTAATGCACCATAACTATTCCAGTTATTTACTAAAACAAGAGTTCTAAAAATAACATTTCCAATAATTCCATTAGGTGCAAATATTACATTATTTTTATCTGCAATAGCTTTTTCAATTAAAATCCCATAGTTTTTTACACTTCCAATTGAAGAGTTGAATTTAATTGACACATCATTACACAATGTTTCAGCTTCATTTAAAGTTTTATCAACTTTATCACTTCTTCCAAAGTCTTCTTTCCTACCACCAGATAAAATAGCTATTTTAGGTGTTTTGCTTAATTTATTCCAAAAATCAATTGTTGACTTAATGAATTCAATTTTATCTTTAATTGTTTCTCCTTCATCAATCCCTACAGGGCAAAGTAAAAATTCATGTGAATCATTAAAACCAGTATTAATGCTATTACTATCGTTATTAATATTAGAATTAATATTAGAACTAATATTATTGTCTTCATTATTATTAAAAATGTTACTAATGTAAGTAGCTCGATTTAATGGAAAACTATTTAATTCTTTAATTTTAGATAAAATAGAAGATGAACTTAAAGAACCACGAATATATCCATTATATTCATTATTTTTGTAAGAATTAATAAAATATTCCTCTGAATCGGTTAAAGTAATCTTTAAATCGTTAATTTTACTAAAACTTTCGCAAGATTCCATGACATTCTTATTTTTCCCACAACCAACAAGAATTTTTATCATAGATAAATATATGTTAATTAGACAATTTAAATTTTTCTTACACATGTTTATTTTTTAACTCATAGAAAAAATATTTTTAAATTAAAATTTTTTAGTTTTTAAATTAAAATTTATTTAATTCAAATATATTTTAAAAAAAATAAAGTAAAGTTTAAATACTATTGATTCATAATTAATAATAAGGGTTCATATCCTTAATCTATCCTTACTCATACTTTAATAATAGGTAGGGAAAACCTCCCTCTACCTGTTATTTAAAAAGTATTATGCTTTTTCTAATTATTTCAATAAATAAAATTGTTTATTAAGTTAAATTATTTAATGTTTTAAATAAAACTGTTTAATTAAATAATAATCGCAAAATAAATAATTTAATAAAATTTGATTGTGTTTTAGGTTTTTAAAAAAAATATATGTATTTATCTAAAAATTAATTAAAAATTAGTCTAAATATTAATTTAAAAATTAATTAAAAATTAATTAAAAATTAATCTAATTAATATAAATATTTATTTTTAAGATTTTTTAAATAGTCTTCAAAGTCAAAATCTTTCAAAACCTTTTTCATTAAAATTTTATGAATACCTGAACCATATTGAGCTGCTTTTTTTCCCCTTAAAGCAACATAAGGTGGAATTCCTATATCCATAGCTATATCCCTTAAAATATGCTTTCTTAGTAGATCTTCTCCTGATTTAATTTTATATTCAAGAGGAATGTTTAAAGCAAAGTTAATTAAATTTAAATCTAAAAAAGGAGACATTAAAGTGGTGTTATTCAAGGAAGCTATTGAAACATCCCGTTCAACATTGACATGATACATGTTTTCTATGTCATGTTTAAATTCCATTTTAATATAATCTTTTCTATTTTTATATGTTTCAAGAAATCGATTGTAACCTCCAAACAACTCATCAGCTCCTTGACCAGTCAAAACAACCTTTTTATCATTTTTTCCAAAAAAATCATCAGTATTTACAAGTTTTGTTGCAAAATACACAGCCAATCCAACACCGATTTTAACAATATCTGCTTCTTCTATTGTATCTAAAATAGGTTTAATTGCTTCCTTAATCATCTCATCATTTACAGTTAAGGTTTTTAATGGGAAATTTAAATCATCAGCTATTTGTTTAGCAATTTTTAAGTCTTTAGAATTCTCAGTCCCTATAGTATAAATTTTATATTCAATATTTTTTTCAACAGCTATTTTTTTCAATATTTGAGAAACTATTGTGCTGTCAACTCCTCCTGAAAAAATTACTCCCACCTTAGAAAGACCATAAACACGTTTTAAAATTGAGTTATATATTAATTTTTTTAAATTTTCTTTATAAAAAGAGTATGATTGATTCTGGTATGAATCAATATTTGTTGAGAAGAATTGACTTTTTAGCTTTATTTCACAGCCATTTAAAATAACATTGGAAGGTTTAAGTGGTTTAACCTCTGATATTCCCTTCATCCAAAGAGTTTTACGATTTTGAGCAAAATGAATATTTTTTAATCTATCTAAATCCTCAGATTTAAGGTTTAATGTAAATCCATAAAATAATAACTCACTTCCAAGAAAATCTCGAGAAATTAAAGTGTTTTCTCCATCAAATAAACAAAATAAAAAATCTCCATTTAACTTAGGAAGTATAGACTCAGCAGCCATTAAAATCAAATTTGAAGAGTTATTATTATTATTATTATTATTATTATTATTATTATTATTATTATTATTATTATTATTACTATTATTATTATTATTATTATTATTATTACTATTACTATTATTACTATTACTATCACTATTATTACTATTACTATTATTACTACTATTACTATTATTATTGTTATTACTATTATTATAAGCTTTAAAATAATAATCAAATAATCGTATTAATAACTCACCATTATGAAAATAGTTATGATTAGAATTAAAATTATTACTGCTATCAAAATTCAAAATATCATCAATATTATTGTTAATATTATTATTAAGATTAATATTATTGTTAATATCATTACTAACATCATTAATATTGATTAAAAATTTATTTAATTCTTTAAAATTATAAATTTTCCCAATAAATGACAAATAAATTCCATTAAATGAAATAAAATGATTGTTTAGGAATTCGATATGATCTAAGTTAGTTAAAGTCATTTTAAAACCAATACATTATTCAATGTCTATTTCATAATATTCATTGTAAAATTTATCTGCCAGTCTATTTGCTTCATCAACTTTGTTTTGAGAGAGATTATCCAATAAATCAATAGCTAAGGTAGTTAAATCCTCATTTCCATATTCTTCTAATCTTTCTCTAATTAAAAACTTAGGATTTAATGGTTCATCAGAGATTAAAATATTATCCTCTTCTCCTCTTAACTGTAGCTCTTCAAAGTCAGGTCTAAGATTTATAGTTAAATTAGAAAGTGTTTTGTTCAAAACTTCAAAAATATCTGCTCTGTTAAAGTTACCATTAGAAACAGTAAGATTTAACATTGGTTTTTCATTTAATTTTGAAAGATTATTCTTTAATTGAGAAATTTCACTGTCAAATTTTGAGTAGTCAATGTTTTCAATTAAAAACTCTCTTCTAGGTTTTACATTGATTTTTTCTACATTTGGAATATCTCCATCTAAATCAACAAGGTTAAATCCTTTTCCATTATGGCGAAAATCTCCTAATTCGCTTGTTTTATAAATTTCTGTAGATCCGCTGTATGATAAGATTCCATCCCCAAATTCTTCAGTAATTCTTGAATGAATATGACCTAAACCATAGTAATTAAAGTTTAAAGGAAGCTCATTCAATTCTAATTCATATTCAAATGGAAGATATTTATCAATTCCCTGGTGCAACATTAAAATACTTTTATTATAGTTTTTTGATTCATTTGAAATACTTTTTAATTGAGAAATAAGTAGTTTATTATATGCCTTTGAAAGATAAGGAATTCCGCCAATAAAAACATCATCTTTAACAAAATAAGATTTATTAGGAGAAAATAGCTTTAAACCCATTTTTTTATATAAAACTTGGGGAGGCATAGAATTCTTTCTCATTACAATATCATGATTTCCAGCTATTACGTAAATAGGAATATTTGCATTGTTTAATTTATGCATTGCCTCTTGAAAAACCAGTAAACTGCGAGGGTGAGGCCTAGAATTGTCAAACAAATCTCCACTATGAATAACAAAATCTACTCTCTCTTCAATTATTTTATCAATTATTTCATTAAAGACATAGTAAAAGTCTTCTTCTCTTTGTTCTAAACTGTATTGACGGTAACCTAAATGAGTATCAGCAAAATGAGCAAATTTCATAATTATCCCTAAAATTTTTATAATTCATAAATAAATATATTTTTTTTAGTATATATTATTTTTTAAATATAATTGATATGTCATGTAGTTTCAAAATATTAAATTTAGAATATACAGTTAAATATTAATTTTTAAAAAAATATATTTATAAATAAAAAAAATCTCGTTATAACTAAAAATTAATAAGAAAACATATCATCTAATTCTTTTTTTTGACTTTCAATTAATTTTTCTTCGTTGATTATCGTTTTATTCCATTCACCTAAAATATCCAAGTCATCCCCAACTGAACGACCTTTAAATTCATCAACTTTAACAAGTGTAGGAATCTTTATCATTAAACCTAAAATAACGGCTTCCCCAATATTTAAAGCTGGTAGTTGACTTAAAAAATCTTCACTTAAATTCTCACTTGCCATTTGAACATGTCTTTGATCTGATGGTTCGACTAAGCGAAGAATAATCATATTATTTGCCTGTGATAAAGAATCAGAGTCTAAAGATTTAGGACTTTGGCTTACCATGCATAATCCAAGCCCAAACTTTCGTCCTTCTCTTGCAATTCTGCTAATCCAAAGTTTAGAGTTAGTTGACCTATTATTTGGTGCTAAAATATGTGCCTCTTCTAATACAATGAACAATGGAAATTTTAAGTGTTTATTGTAAAATCCTTCTTCTTTTTTATGAATAAATGATTTTCTATTAAGTAAAGCATTTCGAAGGACATGAGAAACAATTACATCAGCAGCTAACTCATCAGTTACAGATAAATTAATTATATTTGCTTTTCCTAATTCAATTTGACCTAAAATACTTCCAGCATTAATATCTAAAAGAGAATCATACTTAGATTTTAAATCATCAATCTTGTTTAAAACATCCGTTATTTTATTTTTATCAGATGCTGTGATTTCTTTTCCTCTAAATAACTCTTCATCATACCATTTATTTAAAATAGCTTTTAAAATATCAAAAAAATCCCTTGAATTACTTTTACCTTCACGCGCTATTCTCATTGCTTCAAAGTAAGACTCTCTAAAGTATCTTTCTTGCAAATATGCATTTGAAGGAATGTTGGCCAATGATTTGACTTCTGAATATGACATATAAAGCGGATTGATTACAGGAGAGATTATATTATTTTCCCCATTTATAAACTCTGTTTTAGTGTATTCCCCATGCATATCAAATATAAGCATTCCACCATTGTGTTTTAAAATCCCATCAATTATAACTGAAACCGTGTTAGACTTTCCTGCTCCAGTCATTGCTAAAATAGCTAAATGTCTTGAAACCATTTTATTTATATCCACATTTACCTCAACATCTTCCATAGAAATTAAATTACCAATTTTAAGTGAGTTTCTACATTCCATGACACTTTTTAAAACTTTTTCATTTGCCTTTTTTACAGGAGTTCCTGGAAATGGAGGTGTTCGAGGAATTTTCAAACCATCGTTAATGTCTCCTAAAATCCTTACTTTAGCTTTTATATAATAATCATTTCCTTCAATTTCCCTTATTTTTTCAATAGTATTCGGATCATAAATTTCACTATTTAAAGATACACTTCCTCTAACCATTGAATCAATAACTCCAAGAACAGTTTTTCCATCATAATCAAGTGAAACATACTCCCCTAGTTTAGGCATATCCTTTGATACAAATTCACATGAATTTAAATTAGTTTCTCCTACACACATTCCAATAATCATATTATCACCTAAAAGTGTTTTTATTAGATATTTAAATCATTTATTTATTATTTTGACAATTATTTATTATTTTAATAATTGTTTATTATTGCATTATTATCTCTCATAATCATTAAATTTAATTTAAAAATGTTAAAATTTAAAAAATAAATTTATTGTTAGGATAAATACCATTATCCAAGCATTTCACGTCCATATTTACCATATAAACCAACAATATTAGATAAGTTTTCCATATCTTTTTTTGAAATTACAACATCATGATGGGTTTTTTTTAATAGGTAAGGATAACCTTCTGTTGATTCATTTGCTAAAACCGCTATAATTTTTTCTATATCTTCTTTATTTGCATTATATGGAAGTTCAACCTTTAAAATATTCTTATTGTTGCAAAGCCTTATATAAAAAATAGTGAATTTTAAAGATTTAAAGAACTCATTATTTACAGGAAAAGCATATTTTATATTATCACTAAGAGTTTTGACTTTTTTATTTGTGTAACCAGTTCTCTTTGAATATGAGTCAAAAATACCAATATCTGGAATTTTAAGATGAAAATAATCATTAGCTGTTGAAGTTTTTGAAATAGCCACTATTTTTTTTCGATGTTTTAAAAGATTACTAATTGCAAATAGCTTTTCAATGTTTTCAAGATAAAATTTTAATTCAAATTCACTTATATTGTCAAATTCTCGTTCCCAAAATTCATTATCAATTTTATTTGATGTAATTTCTATTTTATCCATTTTTATTTCATCATTAAAAAATTCATGAGCCATTGAAATTATTTTAGCTTTTACATCTTTTTTTAGCCTTTTTTCACCAGGTAAAGGGCGAATTAAATCACCTAAAAGAGAACCATCATATAAATAATAATCAATATTATTTGTCTCTAAGCAGTGAAAAGCATTTTTAATTTCAAAAATCCCCATATAATTTCTAATTCTCTCTTTAGAGTATTCATTATTGTCAATAACATTTAAATCTGATGATTCAATTATTTTAAGGTTATTTATAACATTATTTGGAGCATTTAAGTTGTTCTCTAAATTATTTTCTAAATTGTTTTTAACATTATTTTTAAGAGTATTCTTAAGTTTAAGTGTTTTATCATAAATAATTGATTCTGAAGAAATTCCATAAAATAAAAAGCTGTAAAAGCTCTTTAAATTACTACTACCATCGCCAGCAGCTATTACATAGTCTTCATCAAGCTTAGGCATTTCATAATCATTCCAATGATCTTCCACTTTTAAATCTTTAAGTTCATAATCTTCTATTAAATCTGTAAGACTATCCTTATTTTCAACAGCTTTTAGATATAATGATTCTAACATTTTATCACAATAAATTAAAATAAAAAACAATATAAAACAATCATTAAATAAGAGAATAATAACCAATAGCAAGAATAACTAATAATAACTAATAATAACCAATAATAACCAATAATAACCAATAATAACCAATAATAAACTAATAACTAATAAAGTATAGCAAAAATAAAAGTAATAAGTGTAATAAGAGTAAAAAGCATTATGACTAAAATATAATTTTAATAACTATTTTAGTAATTTGCCTCAAAATCCAGATGTCCATTTTTTTGCTTACTTTTTTAATTTCATCTACTATTGGAATGTTTTGAGGACATTTATTTACACATACTCCACAAGCTGTGCAATTTTTAGCAGGAGAATTATTTTCCAAGGTGGAAACAAAATACATTATATTAGCCATTAAGCTACCAAAAATGGCTTTGTCATTGTAATATGAAAAACAAGTTGGAATATCAACATTACTTGGACAAGGTAGACAATATCCACAACCTGTACAATCTACCTTTAATTTACTTTTAAAAATATCTTTAACATCTTTATATATCTGTTTTTCCTCATCAGATAAGCTACTGGCTTGGTGATTGGAAAATATTTTAAGGTTTTCTTCTAACTGTTCAGTAGTACTCATTCCAGATAAAACTACATTTATTTTCGGATTGTCTGCTAACCACCTAAAACCCCATTCAGCTGAACTTCTCTTGATTTTATAGTCTTTAAAGATTTTTTGAGCTTCTTTTGGTAATTTATCAACTAACATTCCACCTCTTAAAGGTTCCATGACAATTATACCTAAACCCTTTGAATGAGCATAATTTAGACCATCAGTTCCTGCCTGGTAGTTTTCATCAATGTAGTTATACTGAATCATAGCAACATCCCAGTTATAATCATCCACAATCTTCTTAAAGTTAACTAAATTAGTATGTGCAGAAAATCCGATGTTTATTATTCTTCCTTTTTCCTGTTCTTCCTTAATAAACTCCAAAATCCCTAAACTTTTAAGATCTTCCCATTGTTGAAATGATGATAATCCATGAATCAAATAATAATCAATATAATCTGTTTGTAATCTTTCCAGTTGAATATTGAATATTTTATCAATATCTTCACGTTTTTTTAAGTTAGGAATAGGAAGTTTTGTAGCTATTTTAACCTTGTCTCTATAACCTTTTGATAAAATACTACCTAAAGCCTTTTCATGCCCTCCATAAGTGTAGGCAGTGTCAAAGTAATTTACACCATTTTCAATTGCATGAATTATATGCTTTTCACTTTCTTCCATGTCAATTCGCCCATTTTTTTTAGGAAATCTCATGCATCCATAACCTAAAAGAGAAAAATCATCATTTGTCTTTTCTAAATGTCTATACCTCATATTGTACCCTCTTATTTTGTTATTAACGATAAATATCATATATTAATCAAATTATTTAAATTATTAATTAATATTAATCTTATATTCCATAATTTTTATTCAATTAATCAATAATTTCTAAAATTATTCAATATTTTTAACACTATTAAGCTTAGCTATTAATTCATCAAAATTTTCAAGTGAATAATTAGCTAATTCAAAAATAAAAGAATTTTTAGGAGTATTCAATGAAATCTGTTTATTAAATAAGCCATCCATTTTTATATCATTAACATTGATGATAGAATTAAAAGGTACAGCGAAATCAGATTTACCAGGGCTTTTGCTCTCAAAAGATAGCTTATCTTCATCAAATATCAAAGACATGAAAAATTTGTTGTATCTATTTTTTGAATTAAAAATAAAGCGCAAAATAAGAGCAACAGCAGTACTGATTATAAATGCAGCTATCCAACCTATAGTAACAAGTAAAATAAAGAAAATAACTAAATCTATTACAGTAACAAGCCAACCATTAGATTTTTTTTCTTCAATTAAATAAACATTATACTCCTCAGATTTATCCTGTTCATTATATTGACCATATTCATTATCAAAAATATTTACATCTGCCACAACATTATTATCTATTTTTTTTAGATTATTTTCCCCTTTTACTCCATTCAATTCTCTCAATTCATCGGAATAGCTATTTTCAAAAGATGCTCCACAAGAAAAACAAAATTTGCTTTCATCAACATTTTCTTTTCCACAATTTTTGCAAAATTTTGGCATAAATATTCTCCATTTATTTTATTTATACAATATTACTATGAAACAATAAAGTCAAAAATTATAAATTTCATTTTTAATTGTTTCTGTTAATTTTCTTTCTCATACCATTCTAAGATTTTAGGAGCACCATAATATAAAATTTTTTTAGCCATTAAATCATATTTCCCACTATTGGTAAATTAATTAGTTCTTTAGTTCATGAAAAAACATTCAATGTTTTTTGATTGGATATAATTAATTATTATTAATATTATATTATAAATATATCATGATATTATTATTATTATTACAATTATTGGCTCTGTAAAATTGTTGCATCTTGAGATTTTTAGTAATACAACATTATGATTTTATATTACTATTTTGCCTTCTGAAACTTTTTTACACTTGAAATAGCCCTTTAAGGATTTATACACTTGAAATCGTACTTAAAAGATTTTAAGCGAGAATTAAATAGTAAAAGTTAAATAGAAGTATCAATAGATATTTATAGTATGAAAACAACAAATACTATCGACATTAGTAATATTAAAAGCATACAATATAAACTTATCCGTTTTGGTGCAAAAGTCCCTGATTTCAAAGAAGCTGTTAAAAATAGTTTTAACCATTTAAATAAGTTTAAAACTGATATTAACATACATATACCTGAACCTTATCATTTTAAGTTTAATAATAGAATATGCCCTCATTGTGGAGAAGATTCTTTGAATAAAAAGAAATTTGTAACCAAAGATGTTATTTTAGACAAAATTGGAGAAGTTAAATTTTATCTTAAACAATATTACTGTAAAGAATGCCATACTTACCCTAAAGTCAAGCTAAAACACATTATTAAAGATCATGAAAAGATTTCAAAGCCATTTAAAGATAAACTAATAAAGAAATCTAAAATTGGACGAAAATCACTTAGAAAAACAAAGAAATATTATAAAGAAGACAATATTTCAATCTCCCATCAATCAATCCACAATATACTAAATATTGGAAATAAAAACGAATTAACTTTTAAAACATTAGATTTAACTGGATATTTTGAATTTGACGAACAACACCTAACAATGAAAAAAAATAAAAATTTAAAGGATAATATAATAGATTCCACAACTAACCAAACAATATCAATCAAAATACACGATAAAACTAATTCAAAAAATGTGAAAAAGTTCTTACAAAAAAATATTCCAGAAAACAAAATAAAATGCATAACCACAGACCACCATCCCCCATACACAGCACCAATCAAAAATTTAGGCTTTGAAAAACATCAACTATGCATATTCCACTTTGAAAAATAGTAGATGACAAAATCAATGAACATTTCAAGAAAAACAAATACACAAAGAAAGAAAATAAAAAAATACGGCTGGAAACTTAAAAACTTATTCATATCAAAAGACTTAAAAGAATTTATAAACAAATTGAACAAAATATGGAAAATATTTGACGAATTACCCCAATTTTTAAAAAACTTTTACAACAAAAAAATTATCAAAGACATACACAAAATGACCCACTACCTCTTTGACAAGAACATAAAACGCACAAACAACCAAATAGAGAACAAATTCTCAACAACACAACAAAAATCCACTAAAAAACTATTCAAAACCATGCCCAGAATATTAGCATACCTAAAACCAATAATCACAAACCAAAATAAAAAATGTCATGACAAATTCATAAATGACATAATCAAAAAAGTTATTATGAAATCAATTAAAAGTATTATTTCATCCATTCAGGAGGCAAGCATTTGACAGAACCCAAAAAACATGCAATTCAAAGAAAAAAACCCCCACACAAAAAACATGTTTTTAAACAAAACGAAAAACTAGGTTAATAGAAAATCTCTATAATCTATTGCCCTATTATTTCAATTCCTTTATTATTGAAATGTTTATCAAAAGTAGCTATTTTAGTTATTCCTAACTGTTCCATAAGCTCAATATATAAACAGTCAAATAATGGTATTCTTTGAGGTAAATAATTTAATAATTTTTTCATGCTATTGTTTTGGAAAGGTACATCTTCAACTATTTTAAATCTACCACCATTCAAATTATTATAAATCCCTTCAAGTTTTTCTTTTCCTAACTTTATTTTAATGTTTGCTATGGTTATTATTTCAAGTATTATGGAATTAGATATTACTAATTCTTCATATTTTATTTTATCCCATATATCTAAAGCTATCTCATGCTCTGTTTCTGTTTCAATATATAAGCTAAGTAAATAATTAGCATCTAAGAATATCATTATAGTTATTCTCCTTTTCGTACTTGGTTTTGAAATTTTATAGCATTAAATGGCTTGTCTGTTTTTATACTTCCTATAAAATCACTGATATCTATATTAGTATCGCCCTCTGTTATAACATTTATTTTAATTTTGTTTTTTTCTGGTTCTTTTTCTATGCACTGTTTTAAATAGTTGTTAATTATTTTCGTTTGTGTAGTTCCTTTATTAATAGCTATTTGTTTAATTGTTTCCATTATTTTAGGTTCTAAGCTTATTGTAGTTCTATTTTTATTTTGCATTTTTAACACCTTTTATTAGATGATTGATGATATATGTTTGATGATATTTATATTTTTGCATAAACTATTATTTTCACCTAAAAATTTAATATAATAACTAATAATTAAGATTTTCAACTATTTTATTGAACTGAAATTTCCTAGTAAATTTGTACTGTTATTATTACCTAATATTTTATATATTACCAAAAATAGGTTAATAGAAAATCTCATTAATAGAACATCAAAAGCTAAATCTAAAACAAGACAACAAAAGATTAGTCAAAAAAACAATATCATACTCTAAAAAAGACGAATGACTACAAAAAACATTGAACTTGCATAAATCCACATATTTCATAAAAACACACCACTCACTTAAAGAATACAATATAAAGAAAATAAAAAATAATATAAAGAAAAAATATGATAAAATAGACCCAATAATTCATATATGATTAACAGACCACAAATGATTTTTAAAGGAACTGTTAACATATCATTATCACAAAAGATGACCAAATAAAAGGATTATTATCCTAAGTTTTTGACACTCCCATCTAAAAAAATTTAATATATAACTTAATATATAATAGTATTAGGTGAAACTATGGGTTTATTTAGTAGAAAAGAAAAAAGTCCAGAAGAAAAACTTGTTAGCGAATTAGTTGGTACAGGGTTTTCAATGAGTAAAAACTTAACTAACCTCAGAAAAGAAGGGGTAACAAGTGTTGAAATGAAATTTATTAAAGACAATGTAATATCTGCTTGGAAAAGTGGTAAATCAGTAAAAAAAATTCAAAAAGTATATGATCAAACACTTCGAGAGTTTTTAGCTGTTAAAAAATAAAAAAAGTAAAAAAAATAAAGATAAAAATAAAAATAAAATATTTAGAACATTTAAAACTTGATAAAATGAGAAACACTGCATTAAAAATAGCTTATATTGGAGATGAATTTTACGGTCTTCAAAGACAACCCGATAACCCTACAATTGAAGGTGAATTGATTCGTGTCTTAAAGAAACTAAAAATAATTGATAAAATGGAAATAGCCCGTATTAGACTTGGTGGGCGAACAGACCGTGGAGTTCATAGTTTAGGAAATGTTATAAGTGTTTTTACTGAGTGGGACATCCATATAAATCAAATAAACCATCAATTACATGACGATATTGTAATAATAGCTAAAGCACCTGTTAGATTTGCATTCAAACCTAGATATGCACAACAAAGACATTATAGATATTATTTTCCTAAAAATACATTAAATAGGATAAATTTAAATTCTATAAACCAACTTCCATCAATCTTTGAAGGCACTCATGATTTTACAAATTTTACAAAAAAAAATCCTAAAACCCCTGTTAGAACCATTGATAAAATAGTCATTAATACTGAAAATAGCTTCTATGTAGATATTTATGGTGAAAGTTTTTTATGGAATATGGTAAGAAAGATGATGAGAGTTTTTCTTGATGTTGGATTAAATAATATGGACTTAAAAGAGGTAAAAAGTTTATTTAATCCTGAGATTTCATACAATATTAAACCACTTCCTCCAGAAAGCCTCATTCTTATGGATATTAAATATGATAAAATAAAATTCCAGTATGATGACTATGCATTAGAAATGTTTAAAAGGAGATTAAGTGAAAGAGTGATGAATTATGAAAACAAAATAAACATGACAAAAAATATTGTAGGTGCATTTGATAAGATAATATAAAGATTAATATAAAGATAATATAAAGATAATATAAAATTTAAGAGAAATTAATTTTAAGAGGCTGTGCAATGATATCTTTTGTAAAAGTATATATTTAACTAAAATATGTTAAAATGCATATAAATTATTAATAGAAATTTTTATAAAATAAATATTTAAAAATAACTATAATTAGCAAACAACTCATATTAATTAGTTAAATTTGAATTAAAATATCTTAAAGAATAATAAAAATTAAACATTTTAAAAATAATTATTTTTAGTAAATAGATATTAATATTAATTAAAACAGAATTTTATTAAATATTCATATTTATTTTTATTTTTATAATAAAATTCATTATAACTTTGTAAATTCAATTTTAACTTAATTAACTAAATTTAGAAACTTAGATTTTCAAATTGATGCACAGCCGTTTAGGTTCTTAAAAAAAAAAAAAAAAAAAAGATATAAAAATTATTAAATTTTTATTATTGTAGAATAATTAAAAATCTAGAATCTGATAAAATGATTATAAAAAAATTATCTGAACACATCATTAATTTAAAATATGAAAATATTCCTGAAGAGGTTGTATATAATATAAAAATGCTTTTTTTAGATTATCTAGGAGTAACATTTAGAGGGATAAATGAAAAAACTTGTAAAATAGCTATTAAAACCATAAAAGAAATTTATCCAATAGAATATAAATCTTTATTTGACTTTGATGAAAAAAACCAAAAAAACAACCCTATTCTTCCAAATGGGAAAAAATACCCATTACTTGCAGGATTTATAAATGGAATAGCTGCTCACAACTTAGATTTTGATGATGGGCACTCTTTAGCACAGTTACATCCAGGTTCCATTGTATTTTCAACTGCTTTAGCATTAGGTGAAATGAAAAATATTAGAGGGAAAAAATTCATTGAAGCTGTAGTTGCAGGTTACGAAACAGCTATTATTCTCGGAAAAACAGCTAATCCTCAGCATAGAAATCAAGGATTTCACTCAAGTGGAACAATTGGAAGTTTTGCATCTGCTGCAACATCATCTAAAATATTAAATTTGAATTTAAATCAAACTATAAATTCACTTGCTCTTTCAGGCACCATCACTGGAGGTTTATTAGAATCAGACCATAAAGGAACAATGGGAAAATCCCTACATATAGCAAATGGAATTACAAATGGAATAAAATCGAGTTTTTTAGGAAAAAATGGATTTACTGGAACAGAAACAATATTTGATGGTGATGAAGGTTTTTTAAAATCAATGAGTATTAAAAAGTATGAAAAGATAAATTCTAATGAATTCAAAGAATTTAAAAACTATTTAAAGAAAGAATTTGAAAAATACCATATTAATGAAGTATATATAAAAAAATATCCTGTTTGCGGACACCTTCATTCATCTATTGACTCCATGCTTTTTTTAAGAAAAAATCTATTAAAAGACAATGATTTTTCATTAGAGGGAATTGAAAATATATCTAAAATCAATGTAGAAACTTATAAAATAGCTTCACAGCACAACAACTATAATCCAAAAAATAAAGAAGATTTAAGACAAAGTTTAGCTTATTCAATAGCCATTGGACTATTAGATGGTGATTTAAATATTAACAACCTCAATATAATAACAAAAACAATAGAAAAATCAAATATTTTAGAAAAAATATTAAGAATAATTACAATCAAAGAAAACAATAGCTTAGAAAAAATGTACCCTAAAAGCCGTCCAAGTAAAATGAGTATTGAATTTAAAAATGGTAAAAAAATTGAAAAACTCACTCAAAATAGATTGTTTGACTCATCAAATTCATTAAAAAAAGAAGATATTCTAAACAAATTTAAATCATTAAATCATAAATATAATACGGATAAATTAAATGAAGTTAAAAATATAGAAAACTATAGAATCAATGATTTAATGGATATTATTAATAAATATTAAAAAAATGTATTTTTTTTAAAAAAAATGTGTGTTTATAAAAAGATGTGTTTTAAATATAAAAATTAAACCATATTTTAATAAAAAAAAGTAAAAATTATAACTTGGAGTAAAATGAAAGATACAGTAAATTTTTTAGAAAAAATTGGTATAAAAAATGAAAATAACCAATATGTTTCAAAAAAAAGATTTAAAGATGGTAGCCAATACAGATTTGAAGTTCCTGGAATTCAAAATCCTCTGGCTATGAAATCTCTTTTAGATGAGATAAACAGTTATGAACTAAATATTTCACGTGTAAGCCAAACAATGGGAATAATGAGATTAACTGACTTTGAAATTGAAGAAATGGTGGATTTAGCTATTGAAAATAAGGTAGAATTATTCTTAAGTGTAGGTCCAAGAGCTAGTTATGATACAAGTGCTACAGCGCAAACAAAAGAAGGAAAAACAGTTGCTAATCGTTTAAGAGGCTATAAAAATCTTTTATATGCCATTGAAGATGTGAAAAGAGCAATTTCTTTCGGAGTAAAAGGAATTCTAATTTATGATGAAGGATTACTATATATATTAAACCAAATGCGAAAAGATGGTGAAATACCAGAATATATTGATTTTAAAGTTTCTGCACATACAGGTCATGGAAATCCTGCTTCAGCTAAGCTATTAGAATTTATTGGAGCAAATTCATTTAATCCAACAAGAGATTTAAGTATAGAAATGCTTGGAAGTATTAGAGAATCTATTAATATTCCTTTAGATATTCACACAGAAAATCCTATCTCCTCTGGTGGGTTTATAAGACACTATGAAGTACCAGAAATAATTAAAGTTGCTTCACCAGTTTATTTGAAAACTGGAGGATCAGTTGCCAAAACCCATAATTGGACAATTGATGAAAATTCAGCAAAGTTAAGAGCAAAACAAGTCTTACTAGTTCAAAGTATGATTGATAAATATTACCCTCAAGCCATTGGCACATACAAAAACTCTAAATATTTATCAATTCCACAAAAATGAATTTATAATAAAGTATAAAGTTTATATAAATTAAATAAAAGTTATAGTAAATTAAATAAAAGTTATATAAAATGCTAAAGATTGTAAAAAAATATAAAATTATAAATGAAATATAAAATTATAAAAAAAATATAAAACTATAAAAAAATTATATAGAAAATATTTATTTAAAATAAGCTTAAATAATCATG